>VBHW01000040.1:1260-12998 GCA_005881055.1 Chloroflexota bacterium | reverse complement strand
CCGACTCGACCGAGTACGCGGTCATCGAGGTCAATCCGCGGGTGAGTCGATCCTCGGCGCTCGCGTCGAAGGCGACCGGCTACCCGATCGCCCGCGTCGCGGCCCAGATCGCGATCGGTCGCCGCCTCGCGGAGATCCCCAACGTCGTGACCGGGACCACTGTCGCGGCATTCGAGCCGGCGCTCGACTACGTCGTCGTCAAGCTGCCGCGCTTCCCGTTCGACAAGTTCCCGTCGGCCGATCGGACGCTCGGCAGCCAGATGAAGGCGACGGGCGAGGTAATGGCGATCGACCGGACGTTCGGCTCGGCGCTCAACAAGGCGCTCCGCGGCCTCGAGCAGGCCGGCGTGGGCCCGCTCGCCGAGGACCCCACCTGGCGACCGGCGTTCGACTACCTTGCCGCGGTCTACGCCGGCGACCGTGACGCGGACGAGCCGATCCGCTGGATCGACGAGACGGGCGAGGCCTGCGAATCGACGCGCCACGCCCAGCGGTCGGCCGCGCCGATCGTGCTGCGCTCCTTCGTCGCGCCTTCGGATAGCCGGCTCTGGCGCATCCTCGGACTGCTCCGCCGGGGGGTCCCGGAGGCGACGATCCGGGAGGCGACCGGCATCGGCGCCTGGTTCCTGGCGGAGATGGGCCGCAACGTCGCGCTCGAAGCGCGAGTCGCCGCCCTCGGGGACCGCCTCGGTGACGCCGCCGACGCCGAGGCGATGACCCTCCTCGCGACGGCGAAGCGGGCTGGCTTCGGCGATCGCGAGCTCGCCGGATTGGCGGGGATCGAGCCCGGGGCCGTCCGCGATGCCCGCACGGCCGTGGGCCTCCGGCCGGGGTACGCGATGGTCGACACCTGCGCGGCCGAGTTCGCCGCCGAGACGCCGTATTTCTACGCGACGTACGCCGCGGCCGGGTCGGCCCCCGAGGCGCCCGCCGTCGCCCGACCGGCCGCGCTCGTCATCGGCTCCGGGCCGGTCCGCATCGGGCAGGGCATCGAGTTCGACTACTGCGCGGTCCAGGCTGCCGACACCCTCCGCCGATCCGGCTGGCAGGCCGTCATGATCAACTCGAACCCGGAGACCGTCTCGACCGACTTCGACGCCTCGAGCCGGCTCTACTTCGAGCCGCTCGACCCGGAGTCCGTCCGCAGCGTCCTCGACGCCGAGACGGCACCGGGCGAGGGCACGCTGCCGGCGATGGTCCAGTTCGGCGGCCAGACCCCGCTGAACCTCGCCGCGTCGCTGGCCGCCGCCGGCGTGCCGCTCCTCGGCGCCGACCTCGAGGCGATCGACCAGGCCGAAGAGCGCACGCGCTTCGCGGCGCTCCTCGACCGCCTGGGGATCCCCCAGCCGGAGGGGGGCGTGGCACACAGCGTCGAGGAGGCCCTCACCCTCGCCGAGCGGATCGGTTACCCGGTCATCGTCCGGCCGTCGTTCGTCATCGGCGGCCTCGCGATCGATTTCTGCTACTCGCCCGCGGACCTCGTCCGCCAGCTGGCCGCGGCGACGGTCGTCGACCCCGACCGGCCCGTGCGCATCGACCGCTACCTCGAGGGCGTCGAGGTCGACGTCGACGCGGTGAGCGACGGCGTGGACGTGCTCATCCCCGGCCTCCTCGAGCACGTCGAACGGGCCGGCGTCCACTCGGGGGACTCGGTCGGCGTGTTCCCGCCCCAATGGGTGAGCGAAGGCGACCGTGAGCTCGTCGTCGCGACGATGGAGCGGATCGTCCTGGCGCTCGGGGCGCGGGGGCTCGTCAACGCTCAGTTCATCGTCCGCGAGGACGGCGTCTATCTCATCGAGGTCAATCCGCGCGCGTCACGCACCGTCCCCTTCCTCAGCAAGGTCACCGGCGTGCCGATGGTCGAGCTCGCCGTGCGGATCGCTCTCGGCGCCACGCTCCGGGAGCTCGGCTGGTCGGGCGGCCTGCTGCCGCCGCCTCCGCTCGTCGCGGTGAAGGCGCCGGCGTTCTCGACCGCCAAGCTGCGCGGCGTCGACCCGTCGGTCGGCCCGGGGATGCAGTCCACGGGCGAGGTCATCGGGATCCACGAGGATCCGCGCGTCGCGCTGGCCAAGGCGCTCCTCGGTGCCGCGCTCGTGCCGCCGAGGCCGGGTATCGAAGGCGGCCTCGCGCTCCTGACGATCGCCGATCGCGACAAGGCCGAGCTGCCGCGCCTGGCGCGGGCGCTGCTGGCTGCCGGCTACCGCCTGGCCGCGACCCCGGGCACGGCCGAGGCACTCGCCGCTGCCGGGTTCGCGAGCCGGCTCGTCGCCAAGGCCGGAGCCCCCGAGGGCTCGCCGGGGGAGGGGATCTTCGCGCTCATCGCGTCAGGCGAGGTGGGGCTCGTCGTGAACACCCCGACGCCCCAGTCGGGTGCCGTGCGGGACGCGGCCGACATCCGGCTCGCGGCGACCGCCGAGGGGATCCTCTGCCTCACCGCGATCGAGACCGCCGTCGCCGCGGCGGAGGCCCTCGATCCGGCGATCGCCGACCGGCTCGCCGACGTCCGCTCTCTTGCGGAGTGGCGCGCCCTCGAGGCTGCCGTCCCGGCCTGATCGGGTCGACGCGCATCGGGTCCCTCTCGGGTCCCTCTCGGGTCCCTCCTCGGGTGCTCGGCCCCTCCTTCGTCGTCCTCAGGCGGGCCGGTGGTCGTGGATCCGGGACTCTTCGCCGGCGAGCGCCGCACCGAGCGCGACGATGCCGTGACCGATCCGCACGCGGAGCGATCGGACGGGCTCCCCGTGGGGGGTCGCGCCGATCCGTGCGGAGGCCGCCGCCTGGGCGGCGTCCACATGCGCGTGGAGGTCGTCGAGGCGTGCCTGGACGAGCGCCTCCTGGGGGGTCATCGGGAATCCGTGGGCGATGACGGGTCGATCCATGTAATGCGGCTGTCCTCCAGTCACGTTCATCACTCTCCTGTTACATATCGATCTAACACTCGGATTGGTTTTTGATAACGGGCGCGTATTGCGCCGGCTGCCGTCGACCGACGGCTACGTGGTGACGAACCGCCGCAGGTCGACCCCGACCGAGTCGAGTCCCTCGCGGCGGAGGCTGTAGTAGGTGAGGGCGCCCTCTTCGGTCAGGGTCACCAGGCCGGCGGCGCGGAGTTGCGCCATGTGGTGCTTGACGGTGGGCTTCGAGAGCTCCAGCGCCTGGGCGATCTCGGTGAGGTAGCGATCCCCGTCCGCGAGGAGCCGGAGGATGCGCAGCCGCGACGGGTCGCCGAGCGCACGGTGGAGCCGCACGATCGCTGGCGGCGGGTCGAGCGGATCGTGGATGTCGAGGGCGGTATCGGCGATCGGGTAGGCGTAGAGCCGCCAGCCGTCGCGGCTGAAGAGGAAGTTGTACGGGCGGGTGAAGTAGCTCGGCGCGAGGATCACCCGGTCGATCCCTGGCTCGGGGAGGAAGCGCAGCCCGCCGGTCGTCCGCTCGATGATCTCGCCTGGCGCGAGCCCGCGCAGGTCGGGCTTCCGGGCATCCACGTCGCGCTGGATCATCGCCCGGACGCGCGGCTCGATCTCGGCGAAGGCAGTCCGCCACGCGTCGAGCAGGTCCGCGAGACGCTCCGTCGTGCGGTCCGGGTCGCGCAGGACGAGTGCGCGCCCTTCGCGATGGTGCTCCGGCAGGGACTCGACAAGCTTGGCGGCTGCTGCCTTGTCGCCGGCGAGCGCCCGCTCCGCCAGGGCGGCTCCGCCCGGCTCGCGGAAGAGGTCCGCGGCGAGGTACTCGGCCGCCGTGCGGCGATCGAGCGACCGGACGGCGGCCACGAAGGCGGCCGGCGAGTCGATCTCGGGCCGGTCGACGGCGAGCTCGGCGATGTTGATGCACAGCTCGCTGCCGAGGAGGGCCTCTCGATCGGTTCGGGCGACCTCCGGCAGCGATGCCCGCGCGTCGGTCAGCCAGCGGCGATCGGCGGGCGGCAGGTCCTCCGTCGAGCCCGCGTCGTCCGAGAGGCTGATGAGGAAGTCGTAGACGGTCCGCACGTCCCATTCGATACGATAGCTCGCGTTCGCGCCGCGGAAGTCGCGGAGCACGGGAGCGGGCCTAGGTACATTGGGGGCTCGGCTGGCTCTGGGTGTCGAGGTGCGGACCATGCCTGTCGGTGATCTCCTAACGTCTGTTAGATGACAATCTAACTCGCGGTCCATTGGTCGTCAAGCTGCCTGATGCGTCGCGATGTGCCCGTTCGTTGCGTCGAGAGATTGATGCGTCGGGCGCAACGATCGCGCAGCACCCACCCGGACGAGCTCCGGCATCCGCCTCGCTCCGACCCGAAGTCACAAGAACGATGCACCCGATGCACCACCGGGGCGTCAGAGGATGCTTCGTCCCGAGCCTCGTGGCCCTGCCGCGCGAGGAGCGGCCGGGCCGCGAATCGGTCCGCGGACCGTACAATCGGGCGCATGCCGATCCCCGCCGTGACGTTCACCGACGAGCGCCAGCCCAACGGCCTCCGACTCATCATCGCCGAGGATCACCTCGCACCGGTCGTCGCGGTGAACATCTGGTACAACGTCGGCTCGAAGAACGAAGTGCCCGGCAAGACGGGCTTCGCCCACCTCTTCGAGCACGTCATGTTCCAGGGCTCCGCACACGTCGGGAAGGCCGAGCACATCGCTCTCGTCCAGGCCGCCGGCGGGACGATGAACGGCACGACGTGGCTCGACCGCACGAACTACTTCGAGACCCTGCCGAGCCACCAGCTCGAGCTCGCGCTCTGGCTCGAGGCCGATCGCATGGGCACGCTCCTCGACGCGCTCTCGCAGGAGAACCTCGACAACCAGCGCGAGGTCGTGAAGAACGAGAAGCGCTGGTCGTACGACAACCGGCCGTACGGGACCTGGAACGAGAAGCTGCAGGCCCACCTCTTTCCAGCGGAGCATCCGTACCACCACCCGACGATCGGATCGATGGAGGACCTCGACGCGGCGACGCTCGCGGACGTCGGGGCCTTCTTCCGGACGTGGTATGCCCCGAACAATGCCGTGCTCGCGATCGTCGGCGACGTCGACCCGGCTGACGCCCGGCGCTGGGTCAAGCGGTACTTCGGCCGCCTGCCGGCGAACGAGACGATCCCGGCGCTGGGCGATCTCCGGTTGCCCCCGACGATCGGCGGGGAGGAGCGCGAGACCGTGCCGGACCGCGTGCCGCTGCCGCGGATCTACTTCGGCTTCCGCGCTCCGGTCTTCGGCGACACCCGCTTCGACGCGCTCGAGGTCGCCTCGCAGATCCTGGCCGGGGGCAAGGGCAGCCGCCTCCACCGCCGGCTCGTCCGGGAGGAGCGGATCGCCCAGGACGTCGCCCTGTTCGCGATGGGGTTCGTCGGGGGCGCGTCGGTCAGCGCCGGGTGGGCGACGGTCCGCCCTGGCGTGAGCGTCCAGCGCGTGGAGGACGCCTTCACCGAGGAAATCGAGCGGCTCGGCCGGGAGGTCGTCACGGACGACGAGCTCGCTCGTGCGCGCGCCCTCATCGAGACGGACGAGCTCGGCGCGCTCCAGCGGGTCGAGGAACGAGCCGATCGCCTCGCGATGTTCGCGACGCTCCTCGACGATCCCGCGATGATCAACCGGATGCTCGACCGCTACCTGTCAGTCGACGGGGGCGCGATCCGAGACGTCGCCGGGGCCGTGTTCAGGGCCGACAACCGCGTGGTGCTGACGTACGTGCCGGAGCTCCCGCGCGCCGACGACGCCGTCCTCGACGAGGAGGTCGAGCGGGTGACGGACGAGCGCGAGCCGGTCAGCGACGAGCAAGTGGCCGCGTGATAAGCGCGGTCGTCGCGACCCGGCCGAAGCCGGGCGAGCCCCGACCCTACGCGTTCCCGGACTTCGAACGGTCTCGGCTGGGGAACGGCCTCACGCTCATCACGGTTCATCTCGACGGGCGACCGCTCGTCAGCGCGACCCTCGTCCTCGAGAACGGCGCTGCCGACGAGGTGCCCGAGGACGGCGGGGCGACCGTCCTAGCCGCGCGGGCGCTGCCCGAGGGCACGGAGCGGTATGACGCGATCGCGCTCGTCGAGGCCTCGGAGCGGCTCGGAGCCTCGCTCCACGCCGAGGCGGGCTGGGACGCGATGACGGCAGGCGTCGAGGTTCCCGCCACGCGGCTCGAGCCCGCACTCGAGCTGCTCGCCGAGATGGTGGGCCGGCCGACGTTCCCCGAGGGCGAGGTCGAGCGGCTGCGCGACGAGCGGCTGAACGACATCCTCCAGGCACGGGCGGACCCCCGCCGGCGGGCCGACGAGGCGTTCGTCGACGCGATCTACACGCCGGATTCGCCGTACCACCGGCCGTCCGCCGGACTGCCCGAGACGGTCAAGGGCCTCGGGCCCGAGCAGGGCCGGCGCAACTGGGCCCGCGGCATCGATCCGTCTCGTCTCACGCTCGTCGTCGGCGGCGACCTGCGGGGGATCGACGTTGGCGCGATCGCCGACCGCCTGTTCGGCAACTGGGACCGCAACGCCGGCGCTCGACCGCGCGGGACGATCCTTGCCCGTTCGGCGGTCTCGGATCGGCTGGTCCGTCTCGTCCATCGCCCGGGCGCCGTCCAGACGGAGATCCGGATCGGACACGTCGGACTGCCGCGGCGGATCCCCGACTTCCACGCGGTCTCGGTCATGAGCACGATCCTCGGCGGGCTGTTCAACTCGCGCCTCAACCGGAACCTCCGTGAGGACAAGGGCTACACGTACGGGGCGGGCGCCGGCTATGACCTGCGCCGGGCTGCCGGGCCGTTCGCGGCGCGGGCCGCGGTCAACACGGAGGTGACGGTCCCTGCCGTCACGGAGATGCTCCACGAGCTCGAGCGGATGCGCGATGCTCCAGTCACCGCCGAGGAGATGGCCGCCGGCCGCGACTACCTCGTCGGGGTCTTCCCGCTCCGGTTCGAGACCCCCGGCCCGGTCGTGGGGGCCATCGCGGGCCTCGTCGTCCACGACCTTCCGGACGACGAGCTCGCCCGCTACCGGCCGGCGATCGAGGCCGTGACGGCCGACGACGTCCACCGGGCAGCGGGCGACCACCTGCGTCTCGAGGAGGCTGCGATCGTGCTCGTCGGCGACGCGGACGTCATCGGCGCCGACGTGGAGAAGGCCGCGTTCGGTGCCTTCGAGATCGTGCGCGACGAGGCCGTCCCCGGCGAGATTCCTCCGGCCTGACGCTTCTGGCCTTACGTGCGCGCGGGCAACGCCGAGTCCGCCGGGCTGAAACCCGGACGCGACGGCCCGCCTCTGATGGGCAGGAGTCGATCGACAGATCGGCGATCTCGGGAGACCACGTTCGATGGATCGCACCCGTCGCGTCCGCGCTGCCGGCGCGGCATTCGCTGCCACATTCCTCGTCACCGCGGCCGTTCTCGGCGCCAACGCGATGACCGGCCGTCCGGCGCCTGCAGTCCTCAACCAGAACACTGAAGCGACCGAGACCCCGGAGGCAACGGAGACTCCAGAGGCCACGGAAACCCCCGAGGCCACGGAGACGCCCGAGCCGACCGAGACCCCCGAGGCCACGGGGACGCCCGAGCCGACCGAGACCCCGGAAGCGACGGAGACGCCCGAGACCGAGGACGCCCAGGGAGAGGACAACGACGACCAGGGCGAGAACGAGGACCAGGGCGACAATGCCGGGACGCACAAGGAGACGCCCGAGCCGACGGAGACCCCCGAGCACGACAGCGGCGGTGAGCACGATGGCGGCGGGAACGGTGGTGGCGGTGACGGCGGCGACGGTGGCGACTGACCGACAGGCACCGGTACGTCGGTCACGTCTTCCTCGTGACTGAAGGCACATCGTGGAAGTGGACGATCCGAGCGAAGATGGGTCGGCCGACCGGGCACCGGTCGCGCCGACCCTGACCCCCTCGGAGCATCACCGATCGAATCTGCCGAGCGCCTCTCCGGCCGACCAATCGCGACGGACGACGCGGACCTTCGTGCTGCCGTCCGCCGCGTCCTGGGGGGCGAACGCGAGGCGTTCCGGCTGCTCGTCGAGCGCGAGTCGACGAACGTGGTCCGCGCCTGCTACCGGATCCTCGGCAGTCTCCCGGAGGCCGAGGACGTCGCCCAGGAGGCGTTCGTGATCGCCTTCCGTTCCCTTGGGACGTGGCGCGGGGACGGCCCGTTCGGCGCGTGGCTCGCGCGGATCGCGGTGCGGCTCGCGGTCCGGCAGGCGGCCCGACGGAGGCCCGTCGCGTGGCTCGATCCGGCCGCATCCGGCGACCGATCGGAGGGCCCGGCCGGCGACGACCCGGCCGTGCATGCGCTGCGCGACGAGCGAGCCGCATCCGTGCGGTCCGCGGTGGCCCGACTCGACGAGCCGTATCGGGAGGTGGTCGCGCTGCGGTTCTTCGGCGACCTCTCCCTCGCCGAGATCGCGGCAGTCTCGGGTCGCCCGATCGGCACCGTGAAGACCCACCTCCATCGTGGGCTGCTGCGCCTGCGCGTCGGCCTCGAGGCGGCGGAGCTTCAGACGATGACCGGGCACGAACGATGACCGGACGGTTCCGGCCGGACGAGCTGTTCGGGTCGGATGGCTCGTTCCGCGAGGGCGCCGGGGTGCTGGCCGTCGGGCGCCAGCTCGAGGCCGCAGCGGCGGTGGCCGTCGACATCCGGCCAAGCGCGGGGTTCGCCGACCTGGTGCTCGCGGCGATCGTCGCGGAGCCATCACCGCGTCCGATCGCGGCGATCGGTCGAGCCGCCCGCGGCGGGGGAGCTCACGCGCTCGTCGCCGCCGTTGGCGACGCCTGGCGGATGGCGTGGGGCGGCGGGCGGCCGTTCGCGGTTCGTGCGCAGGCGTTCGGCGTCGTGCTCGCGTTGCTCGTGATGATGGTCTCCGTCGGTGGGCTCACGGCAGCGGGCGTGGCCCGTCTTCTCGGACCAGGCCCCCAGGTGCTCGCGCCGGTCGGTCCGACCTCGACACCGTCGGATCGGCCGCGGGCCACCGAGGAGCCACGTTCTACCGTCGAAGCAACCCCCTCCGCCACGCCGTCGCCGCAGCCGACCGAGGCCACGGAACCGACGCCGACCGACAAGCCGGCCGCCACCCCCGCGCATACGTCGCGGCCCACGGCGCACCCGACCGAGACGCCTGAGGGCACGGACGATCACGACGGTGACAGCGGATCTGGTTCGGACTCGTCCGGAGGCGGGACCGCGACCCCCCACCCGACCGACGGCGATTAGCCGGGCCTGCGCCCGGCCGCGAGCGCTACTTCGGGCTCGCCGCCGTGGCGGTCGTAAGAGGCGATGAGGCGCGTGACGCCCGCGTCCTGGCCCGGCTCCAGAACCAGCCGGTCGGGTCGACCGTCACGACGATGGCGGCGGCGGCGCCCATGATCGGCCCGAGGACGCGCGGCACACCGGTCAGCGACCAGATCACCTCGTAGGCGAACCAGATCGAGGCGAACCACAGGAACGCGGCAAGAGCACGCTTCGGCATGCCGCCATCGTCCGGCCACTTCGCCCCCGTCGCAACGATCGCTTCGTACTAGTCGCCGCGCCCGGAGGTACGCGAGGTGCGTCAGTACACCAGGCCCTTGTAATCGATGTGGTACAGGGCCGCCGGGTCGTAGGGCATGTCGAGCACCGAGTTCCCGCCGACGTCGAACTGCCACGCGATGACCTGGATCGCTGCTGAGCTGCCGACCCCCGACCCGCCGTCGATCTTCACGAATCCCTTTGGGCTATAGATCGTGCCAGCCACGTCGAGCTGGATCTGCCCGCCGAGGAAGATCTGCGAGGTCGGGTTCGACCCCTTCCCGTCGTTCCAGATGAGGATGCCCTTGTACGGTCCGCTCCCGATCGCGTGGAGCTTGAGCTCGGCGCTCGCCTGGAAGTCGACGTCTGCCTGGCACGGCCCCCCGCTCCCGCATGTCGGGCTGTCCGTGTTGTAGAACATCACCGGAGCCGGGGCGCCACTGCCCCCCTGGACGGAGGTGATCGAGCCTCCTGCGTTCAGCTTGACCCCGCCGCCGGCGATGATGTACATGCCGGGCGCCAGCACGAGCTCGACGCTGTTCCGGATGTCCCATCCACCGTAATAGACGCCCGGATTGAGGTTCTCGTGATCGGGCCACCCGACCCGCACTGGCCGTTGGGGTAGTCGGACAGCTTTGGCGGAGGCAGCTGCAGGAGCGGATCGCCGATCTGGACGGCACCCTCGTTGAGCGGGAACATCGTGCTCTGGGATTGGCAGGTGCCGGTGACGTAGACATGCGGCGCATTGAGCGTGGACGTCCCGTCCACCTTGAGGGCACCGCTGCCGTTGTCACAGGTCGTGTCCTTTGGCCCCGTGCTGCAGGTTGAGTTGACGTGCACGTAGCCGCCGTCGATGCCGGGTGTCACCGGGTGGATGTTCACGGTCCCGGTGCCGTGAACGTGCCCCGCCGCGCACGTACCGCCCGTATCGAGAGCCACGAGCGAGTTGGAGTTCGAGTTGCCCGGGCTGTTGAATGCAGCGACCGCCGAGCTTGCGACCCCGATCTGGTTGATACCGATGATCCTGGCCAGGAACGATACGTGTTGGCGGGCGATCCCGACCTCGACGAAGCCGGGGTAGCCGGCGAACTCGCCCGCAGCGGCACTCGGTGGGTAGTTCACCGTCAGCGTCGTGCCGTTCGGATCGTTGCCGGGGACACATCCGATGCTCGTCGGATAGCCGGGTGCATTCGAGAAGAACCCGTTCTGCTGCGCGTAGAAGCAGGCCGCCGACACCATCCCGGCGTAGTCGCCGGCGGGGATGAACCGCGCGGCAGCGATTGCCCCCGGATCGGCGGCATTCTGCTCCGCGCGACGGATCATGAAGACGAAACCGAGGTCGATGACCAGGGCGGCGATGACGAGCAGTGTCAGGAGACCGCCGGCGAAGATCACGAGGACCTGGCCGCGCTGATCCGACCGATCGGAGGGAGTCATGGGTGGCCTCATTGCTGTCGCTGGAGCGCCTCGGTGATGACGGCGCGTAACGGGACCTGGTTCGGGATGAAGACGAAGCCGGCCATCGGCGGCACCCAGTTGAAGCACGCATAGACGGTGACCGTGGTCGGGTAGTGGAACGTGGTGCCGTAGGCGAGGTTGCTCGCCGTGTCGTCGCCATCTGCCTTGCCGGCGTCCCTACCCGATGGCGACGCGAGCGTTGCCGGAGCAGGGCACGAGAGGCTGTTTGCCTGCGTACGTGGGTCCACTCCGTTCATCGTGCAATCGGCGAACGTGGCCCCTGAAACGGTGGGCTGCACATCCGAGTCAGGCGGCGCTTCCGATGGATCGATGTAACCCGACCAACATGCCGTGAGGGAAACGCGGTTCGGGGGCATCCCCCAGATCTTTGCCCGAGCCGCGCCGGTCATCAACGGCCATCCGTTCTCCGGGGCGTCGCATCGGTTATACGAGTTGACTCGATTGGATCCGATCGGGTTGATCTGCGAGACCACCGGGCATTGGGCGGTCGAGCTGTGGATCGCCGCGTACCGGGCCGCCTCGCGAGCCGCGTTCTGGAGCTGCTGGTTGTAGAAGACGTACAGCCCGAACACGATGACCGACATGAGGATCAGAAGGAACAGCGGGAAGACGAGGGCGAACTCGACCAACGCCTGGCCCCGACCGCTGCGCTCACGCCGGTTCACGGACCGCATTCCGCCGACCCCAGGACGAAATAGCACGGGATCGTGAAGTTCCGGCTGCGCTGCAGCCAGATCTCGCTGAACGGGAAGAGCGGCATGTTGTTGAGCAGCGCCGTGAACTTGTA
>VBHW01000040.1:495-1173 GCA_005881055.1 Chloroflexota bacterium | reverse complement strand
CGGACGGTATGCCGCTGCCCGGCGACGCTTGCGACGGGCACCCGTTGTCGGCCCCGTCGTGGACACAGACGACGACGACGGGCATGTCCGGACAGGTGTTCGTGCCGGAGTCGTAGTTCGTGTTGGGCAGGTTGCGCAACTCGGCGCAGACCACGCCGGCTGCCAGCGCGTGCAGGTTGTCGTAGTACGGCTGGTTCCCTCCCGGCGGGGTCGTGTCGAGGGCGGCGGGCGGATTCGCCAGGTATTCGTTCGCAGCGGCCTCGGCCGCGTCGCGGGTCGCTGCCTCGAGGTCGATCGCCGCAGCGAAGATCCTCCCGAAGTCGGCGATCGCGACGAACAGGACGAGGAGGATCGGGACGACCAGCGCAAACTCGGTCAGCGATTGACCCGTTTGGGAACCGCGGCGTCTTCGGGCGGCCCGGAAGGCCCGTCGATCGGTCGGTCTCACAGCACGTCGGTCTGAGGGTGGCCCTCTGGTGCCCACGAAGGCGGGCGGTATTGGTACGAACGTACTATCGCGAGATTCGTTTGCCGCACGCAATGCGTTCGGAGCCTTGCGGTTGCCAGCGGGCACCGCACCCGCGCCCCTCGCACGCGGGCCGCCATCCTAGGCACTGCCACCTTGCAGCCCGCATTGCACCCAGTTCACGGTGGTGCACGGCTGCGCACCGCTGCGCG
>VBHW01000040.1:0-481 GCA_005881055.1 Chloroflexota bacterium | reverse complement strand
GCGAGCCGGTGTTCCGCGTCCCGTCAGGAACGACTCCGGGTGCCGCCTCGGGCAGGTCGGTCGCCATCGCACGTGCGGCCGTGGCCGACGGCGCTGCCGTCCAGCTCGTCGGCAAAGTCGGCGACGATCCGACCGCGGACGCGCTCCTCATCGATCTCGCACGGGCCGGCATCGGCCACGCGGCGATCCTCCGCGATCCCGCACGCCGCACACCCACGGCGGCCACGACCGGCGACGCCTCGCCGATCGATCCCGAGCGCGAGGACGCTGCCGGAGATGGGTCCACGGCCGACGAGGCGGAGGCCCCTCCGAGGCCCCAGCTCGACGCCGCAGACCTGGAGCTCGGCCTGCGCTATCTCCCCGCGTTCGGCGTCCTCGTGGTCGCCGAGCCGTTCGCGGCCGAGATTCTGGCAGTCGCGACCGAGGCCGCGGCGTACACGGGAGCAGAGCTGGTCGTCGTGGCGGCGCCCGGCGGACACGC
>VBHW01000352.1 GCA_005881055.1 Chloroflexota bacterium | reverse complement strand
GGTCACCGGTCGCGTCCGGGAGACCACGATGCGTTCCACGTTCGACGTTCGACCGTCCCGGCTCCTCCTCGCCGCGGGCGCCCTCACTCTGACCTTCGCCTTCGGCGCCTTCATCGGCGCGACCGCGGTCGGGGCCCGGGGATCAGCCGCCGCGCCATCAGCGGCCCAGCCCGCGTCCGTCGACGACGCCGCGCTCGTCGCGGCGACCGACCTGGGAACCAGCGGCGGCGATGCCGCGGCGGCCGCGGCCCGGCGCCCCGGCCTCCTGCGCCTGCTCGTCGGCCGCACCGAGCGCGCCGAGATCACGGTCTCGACGTCCGCCGGGACACGCACGATCCTGTACGTCCGTGGCGAGATCGCGTCCGTCGGCGCCACGTCGATCCAGATGCGCCTGGTCGACGGCACGACGCAGGCGTTCGCGATCGACGCGACGACGCGCATCCGCGAGAAGGGCAAGGACATCAAGGCGTCCGACCTCGCGGCAGGGGAGCGCGCGATGGTGTTCGGCACGAAGAACGCCGACGGCACGTATGCGGCCAAGCTCGTCCGCTGCGTCCGCGAGCCTGCTCGGAAGCCGGCCGCGAGCCCGTCCGGCGGCTGACGCCGTCGGACTCGTCGCGGCGTCGCCACGGCTGGCGCGCTGTCGGGGACACGGACGCGATCGGGCGTAGAATCTCGGCCTTCAGCCCGATCACGTCCAGGAGCGTGCCCCGATGAAGATCTTCCTCGACACCGCCGACATCGACGAGATCCGCACGGCCGCGCGTTGGGGGGTGCTCGACGGCGTCACGACGAACCCCACCCTCTACGCGAAGGTGAGCGGCGCCTCGTACGAATCGATCCTCGCCGAGGTCTGCAAGATCACCCCGGGCCCGGTCTCGGCCGAGGTGGTCGCCGAGGACGTCGAGGGCATGCTCCGCGAGGGGCGCTCGTTCGCGAAGCTCGCCCCGAACATCGTCGTCAAGGTGCCCATGAGCGAGGAGGGCCTCGAGGCGATCTCGCGGTTCGCCGAGGAAGGGATCAAGACGAACTGCACGCTCGTCTTCAGCTCGAACCAGGGCCTCCTCGCGGCGAAGGCCGGGGCGAGCCTCATCAGCCCGTTCGTCGGCCGCCTCGACGACATCAACCAGGACGGGATGATCGTCATCCGCGAGCTCGCCGAGATGTTCGCGATCCACGACATCGAGTCCGAGGTCCTCGCTGCGTCGATCCGGCACCCGCAGCACGTCACCCAGGCGGCTCTCGCGGGCGCCCACATCGCGACGTTGCCGTTCAAGGTCCTTCAGCAGATGGTCCACCATCCGCTCACGGACAAGGGCATCGTCCAGTTCCGCGCCGACTGGGAGAAGGCGCGCGCGACGCTCGCGAGCAAGAAGGGAGACTGACCGAGGTCAGTTGCGACCGACCGGGGTCGGCCGGCGCAGCTCGGCCGGCCGGGGGTCGGCCGCCGGGGGTCGGCCGCCGGGGGTCGGCCCGCCCGGATCCGTCCATCGCCGAATGCCGCCTCGGGTCAGCCCGACCCGGCGTACCAGCGACCGTCGCGCATGACCCGGGCGACCCGCAGGTCGTCGTCGAGCTCGACGAGATCGGCCGCCTGACCGACTGCGACGCGGCCGCGGTCCTCGATCCCGAGCAGCCTTAGCGGGTTGCGCGAGGCGGCCTCGACCGCCGCCGGAAGGTCGACGCCTGACCGAACGAGGTTGCGGACCGCCGTGTCGAGGGCGATGACCGAGCCGGCCAGGGCTCCGCTCTCGACGAGCGTGCACTTGCCGTCCCGCACGTCGACCTCGAGCCCGCCGATCGTCATGCGACCGTCCCCGGCG
>VBHW01000351.1 GCA_005881055.1 Chloroflexota bacterium | reverse complement strand
CGGCGCCGGCGGCACCGCGGTCGACGCCGCGATCGCGACGAACGCCGTCCTCGCGGTCATCATGCCGAACGGCTGCGGCCTGGGAGGCGACGCGTTCTGGCTCATCTGGGACGCGAAGGCCGAGCGGCACGAGGCGCTCAACGGCTCGGGGCACGCGCCGGTGGCCGCCGACGCCGCCGCCTGGCGGCGCGCCGGCCGAACGGCTCTGCCGATCCGGGGACCGCTGTCGATCACGGTGCCGGGCGCGGTTCGCTCGTGGGCCGAGGCGCACCGGCGTCATGGTCGCCTGCGCCCCGACGCGATCCTTGCCGCGGCGATCGACCTCGCGGACGGCGGCTTCCCCGCATGGCCGGGCTACATCGAGGCGGTCGAGACGACGGCCGTGCGGTTCGCCGCGTCAGCGGAGCTCCCGGATCGTGGCGCGGCATGGGCCTCGGTCCACCGGCCGGTCGACCGACCGTGGCGTCCCGGCGAGCTCGTCCGCCAGCCCGCCCTCGCGGGCACGCTTCGACGCCTCGCCGACGCCGGCTTCGACGACCTATACGACGGAGCGCTCGCGGAGCGACAGGCCGCCGGTCTGGCGGCCGCCGGCTCCCCGATCCGGGTCTCGGACCTGCGCGCGGCACAGGCGACCTGGGAACAGCCGATCGGGACCGACTATCGCGGAACCCGGGTCACGACCCACCCGCCCAACTCGTCCGGCATCGTCGCGCTCGAGATCCTCAACGTCCTCGCGCGTTTCGACGCACCGCCTGCCTCGGCCTTCGGGCCGGGTGGCGTGGCCGACCCGGGCTGGATCCACATGGGCATCGAAGCCGCCAAGCTCGCGATGGCCGATCGCGACAGCCACCTCGCCGACCCGGCCGCGACGGACGTCCCCGTCGACATGCTCCTCTCCGTGGAACACGCCCGCGACCTCGCCGGCCGGATCGACCGCGGCGCGGCAGCCCGTCCGGCCGCGACGACGAGCCCCGTCGGCGGCGGCACCGTGTACCTCGCGGTCGTCGACAGCGCAGGCACCGCCGTCAGCCTCATCGAGTCCAACTACAAGGGCTTCGGCTCGGGCGTGCTCGATCCCGCCACGGGCATCGGCTACCACAACCGCGGGTCGTACTTCTCGCTCCACGAGGGCCACCCGAACGAGCTCGCGCCGGGCAAGCGCCCCCTGCACACGCTCCTGCCGGGGATGCTCTTCCGCCGCGGTCGCCCGTGGATCATCGCCGGGTCGATGGGCGGCGACGCGCAACCGCAGATCCACGCCCAGGTCGTCTCGGCGCTCGTGGATGGCGGGGTCGACATCGCCACGGCCGTCGCGGCGCCGCGCTGGTTCGTCGAGGCCCCCGAGCATTACGCGCCGCCGGTGGAGGTTCGCCTGGAGCCACGTTTCGCTGCGACGGTCCCTGCCGCGCTACGGGCACTCGGGCACCCGGTCACCGAGGTCGCGCCGTTCGACTCCCTCCTCGGCCATTGCCATGCGATCGAGCTGGTCGACGGCGGCCCGGCGGTCGATGGCGGATCTCTCGCTGCCGCCACTGATCCACGCAGCGCCGGGCTTCCGGCGGTCCGGTGACGAACCCAGAGGGCGCCCCGGGCGGAGCCGTCGGCGAGTCGGCCGGCGAGCAACCGGTCGAGATCGCCCTCGGCATCGGCGGGACGTTGGCCGATGTGACCGCCCTCGCTCGCCACGCGGAGCGCCGCGGCTTCGGCTCGGTATGGGTCGCCGAGCTGACTCGATCAGCCACCGTGCAGGCTGCGGCCGCCATCGCCGCGACGACGCGCATCGCGGTCGGGACGGCGATCACGCTCGCATTCCCGAGATCCCCGACCGTCACGGCAATGGAGGCATGGGACCTCGACGAGGCCTCCGACGGTCGCTTCGTCCTCGGCCTCGGGAGCCAGGTCAGGCGGGTGATGGAGGCGCGGTTCAGCGTGGCGTTCGACCACCCGGCCGCCCGGCTGGCCGACTACGCGGAGACGATCCGCGCG
>VBHW01000350.1 GCA_005881055.1 Chloroflexota bacterium | reverse complement strand
GCCCGCCGGGCTGCCGGTCGCCGGGGCGACCCTCGCCGCCCTGGCCATGGGCGGCATCTTCGTCTATCGCAGCGTGATCGAGCCACCGATCCCATCGGCCCCGCCCGATCCGGCTGCCTCCGCGGTGGCCTCGTCAGCGGCCAGCCCGATCCAGCCCAGCACAGGACCGAGCTCGGCGACGGTCGAGACGCCTGTCCCCACCGCGGCACCGACGCCCGCGCCGACCGCGCCACCAACGGCGCCGCCGACCGCGCCACCGACCGCGCCGCCGACCGCGCCACCGACCGCGCCACCTACGGCGCCGCCGACGCCGGTGCCCGACACGACCGGCCCCGCCCTGTCAGGCTTGACCACGGGCGTTCCGGCGCTGCTGCTCTACTGTGCGCCGGCATCCGTGCCGATCACTGTCGTCGCCACGGATCCGTCAGGGGTGAACCGCCTCACCCTCTCCTATTCGGTGCCCAACGCAACCACCTTCACCGCGGTGCTCATGACCAAGGCGGACGACCAGACCTGGAGCGCGTCGATTCCCGTGAACAACAACTGGCCCTTCGGGAACCTCCGCTATCACGTCGTCGCGCGGGACGGGGTGGGCAACCTGTCCCGAGGTCCCGTTTCCGGCGACGAGACGATCACGGTCACGTACTGTATCGGCTAGCTCTGATGACCCGCTGACTCACCGGGCGACGGGGAGCGGCCCGGTCAGGTGAGCTCGAGACCCGCGATGCTCGCGAGCATCGTCTTGCGGCCGACGGTCGGGTCGGCGAAGACGACGGTCACCTCCTCGTCCGATCGGGTGAGCTTTGACGTGACGACGATGCCGTCGCCGAAGCGCTCGTGCCGGACATGGTCGCCGTCGCGGAAGCGTCGTTCGCCGGGCACGAACGGGCGAGCGGGCCGGACGTTGACGACCGTCCCGGAGGCGTCGAGAGGACGCGGGGGCAGGTCGTCCGACGGGCCGGCGTCGACGTCGTCCGCAGAGTCGTCCCAGGCACGGATCGGGCGCCCGCTGCGCGAGGCGAACCCACCGGCGGGGACGAGGCTGCCGGACGGGGCACCAGCCGCGAAGGCCTCCCGCTTGGCCGCGAGGTCGCGCGTCGGCCGAAAGGCGCCGTCGGTCGGCGTGCCCGGTCGCCCGCTGCCCTGGCGGTACGCGCCGCCTCCCGGACGGACACCGCCGACGAGGCGGCCACCGCGCGTTCGGCCGAAGACGAGGTCGAGGTCGAGCGGACCGGCCGCACCCTCGCCCTCGACGAGGAGCGGCCCCTCCATGAGGTCCGCCGGGATCTCGACGAGGAACCGCGACGGGACCGACAGCTGGCCCATCCCGCGGAAGACCCGCCGCGACGCGTGCGTGAGGTACAGCCGATTCTTCGCGCGGGTGATCCCGACGTAGGCGAGCCGTCGTTCCTCCTCCATCGGCTCCTGCCGGGAAGGCATCTCACGCTCGGCGTCGATCGCCCGGCTCGTCGGGAAGACGCCCTCCTCGAGCCCGGCGACGAAGACGACGGGGAACTCGAGGCCCTTCGCCGCGTGGAGCGTGATGAGGGTCACGGCGTCGGCGCCGGCCTCGTAGCTGTCCTGGTCGGCGACGAGGGCCGTCTCCTCGAGCAGGCGGTCGAGCGCGTCCTCGGGCGACAGGTCGTCGTAGCGCGTCGTGACCTCGCGCAGCTCGAGGAGGTTCGCCCAGCGTTCCTCGCCCTCCTCCGAGCCGTCGGCCAGCATCGCCCGATAGCCGGACGCTTCGAGGACCTCGTCGACCAGCTCCGGCAGGGACAGCACCCCGATCCGCGTCCGGAGTCGCCGGACGAGGATCGCGAAGTCGGTCAGCGCCCGGCGCGTCCGGGTGGCGAGCGCGTCGAGGCCGTGGGTCCCCTCGACCGCCGCCTCGATGGCCTCCCACGTGCTCAGCCCGTCGCGGCTCGCGGCTCCGCGCAGTGCCTCGATCGTCTTCCCGCCGATGGAGCGGGCGGGGACGTTGATGATCCGCTCGAAGCTCACGACGTCCGTGTCGGAGCGGACGACGCGCAGGTACGCGAGCGCGTCCTTGACCTCGCGTCGCTGGTAGAAGCGTGTGCCGCCGACGATCTGGTAGCGGATCCCGTACCGGAGGAACGCCTCCTCGATCGCCCGCGACTGCGCGTTCATCCGGTACATGACCGCGATGTCGATCGAACGGACCGTCCCGTCGACGTCGTCGGCGCGGCGGGTGAGGATCGAGCTCCGGCCGGCCGTCAGGTCCTCGATCCGGCGGGCGATCCATTCCGCCTCGTCGTCCTCGTCGTACGCCTCGTAGCGCCGGATCGGCGAGCCGCCGTCGTTCGCCGTCCAGAGCTTCTTCGCGGTCCGCGCCGTGTTCCGGGAGACGACCGCATGGGCGGCATCGAGGATGAGCTGCGTGCTCCTGTAGTTCTGCTCGAGCTTCACGACCGTGGCGTCCGGGTAGTCGCGCTCGAAGTCGAGGATGTTGCGGATGTCGGCGCCGCGCCAGCCGTAGATGGACTGGTCGTCGTCGCCCACGACCGCGAGGTTGCGGTGCTTGGCCGCGAGCGCCTTGATCCACAGGTACTGCGGCCGGTTGGTGTCCTGGTACTCGTCCACGTGGAGGTAGCGCCAGCGATCCTGGTAGCGGGCGAGGGTTTCGGGCGATGCCTCGAACAGGCGGACGGCCGCGAGGAGGAGGTCGTCGAAGTCGAGGGCGCCTGCTCGCCGGAGACGCTCCTCGTAGCGGGCCGCGAGTCGGGCGACCGCGACGCGCCCGCCCGTGATCGGGATGAAGTCGTCGATCTCCGTCGGGTCGACCATCTCGTTCTTGGCCCGGCTGATGCGCCCGAGGATCGCCGACGGCCGCGTCGCGCCCTTGGCCTCCACGCCCTCCTCGGCGAGGATCTGCTTCATGAGCGCCTGCTGGTCGTCCGTGTCGTAGACGACGAAGGCGCGACGGATCCCGATGGGATCGCCGTCGCGGCGCAGGACACGGGCGCACAGCGAGTGGAACGTCCCTGCCTGCACGTCGCGGCCCGCCGATTCGCCGATGAGCGCGACGATCCGCTCGCGGAGCTCGCCCGCGGCTCGGTTCGTGAACGTCACGGCCAGGATCTGCCACGGCCGGACGCCCCGGACGCCGACGAGGTACGCCACGCGGTGGGCCAGGACGCGGGTCTTGCCCGAGCCCGCCCCGGCGAGGATGAGGAGCGGGCCGTCGGTCGTCGTCACCGCCCGGGCCTGCTCCGGGTTGAGGTTGCCGGTGATCCGCTCGGCGAGCGCCTTCGTCGCAGCCGTACGCTCTGCCGCGGTCGGCGGGGGCGGTGCGAGCGAGGCCGGATCGGGTGACGGCAGTGGCATGTCCGC
>VBHW01000334.1 GCA_005881055.1 Chloroflexota bacterium | reverse complement strand
GGCCGGGCGACAGCGGGTCGCGCGGCCGGATCCTTGCCGCCGCCCGCGAGGCGTTCGCATCGGCCGGCTTCGACGGCGCCACGATCCGCGGCATCGCCCGGGCGGCCGCCGTGGACCCGGCCCTCGTCCATCACTATTTCGGCTCGAAGGAGCGGCTGTTCGTCGCCGCGACCGACCTGCCGATGGATCCCGAGGTGATGCTGCCGGCGCTCCTCGCGGGCCCTCGGGACGAGCTCGGCCGCCGGCTGGCGACGCTCTTCTTTTCGATCTGGGACGACCCCCACGGGCGGACCGTCCTGCTCGGAATCCTCCGGTCGGCAGTCAGCGACCCGCGAGCGGCGGCGATGATCCGCGCGATCGTCGTCGAGCGAATCGTCGGACCGCTCGTGGCCGCGCTCGGCTCGCCTGACGCCAAGCTCCGCACGACGCTCGTCGGGTCTCAGCTCATCGGCATCGCGATGGTCCGCTACATCGTCGGGGTCGAGCCGCTCGCGACGGCCCCGAGCGACGCCATCGTCCGGGCGATCGCGCCGACGATCCAGCGCTACCTGACCGGCCCGCTCGACGTCGCCTGAGAACGCGCGGCCCCGGGGAGGGGAGGGGCCGGGCCAAAGGTCGGAAGCGCCAGGGTCCACGGCGTGCCCGTATCCTGTCGGGGCATGACCGCCTCGCCGACCGCCTCGCCGACCGCCCGCGCGTACGGCGCCCAGAGCATGACCGCGCCTCTGCGGGACGTGCTCGTCAAGCGGCCGGGGCCGGTTTTCGGGCGCGCGTTCGAGGACCCGGCGAACGGCTACCGCCGTCCGGTCGACCTGGCGGCGGCCCAGCGTGAGCACGACGCGTTCGTCGACCTCCTCGCCGGCCTCGGACCGACCGTCCATGTCCTCGAGGCCGAGGCGCCGAGCCCGGACCTCGTCTACACGTTCGACCCGCTTCTCGTCACTGACGCGGGCGCGATCGCGCTCCGGTCCGGCAAGCCGGGCCGCGTGGGCGAAGAGTCGGTGCTCGAGGCATGGACGAAGGCGCACGGCATCCCGACGATCGGGCGGATCGCGGCCCCGGGTACCGTCGACGGCGGCGACACGTTCTGGCTCCGGCCGGACCTCTTCTGCATCGGGCACTCTCTCCGGACGAACGCGGTGGGTGCCGGGCAGCTCGCCGCCCTCGTCGGCGGCGACGTGCGGATCTTCGACCTCCCGTACGCCGGCGGCCCTGCACAGTGCCTCCACCTCCTGTCGGTCGTGTCGCTCGTCGCGGACGACCTCGCGGTCGTCTACCTGCCGCAGCTCCCCGTCGCGCTGTGGGAGCTCCTGCGGGATCTCCGCATCCGCCTGGTCGAGGTCCCTGACGAGGAGTACGCCACGCTGGCGTGCAACGTCCTCGCCGTGCGACCCGGAGTCGCGGTCATGGTCCGCGGGATCCCCCGAACCGAGCGCGCCCTGCGCGATGCCGGTTGCGAGGTCCACACGTTCGCGGGCGACGAGATCTGCATCAACGGCTCGGGCGGCCCGACGTGCCTCACCCGGCCGATCCTCCGCGGATGACGAGCCTCGCGCCGACGACACCCCTCGAGGAGGCGGCGCGTGCGGCGGTCGACCCCGCCCGCGCCACGGCCGACCTGCAGACGATCGTCCGGATCCCGAGCGTCACCGGGTCCGAGGAAGCGGTGCAGGATGCGATGGCCGCCCTCATGGCCGACGCCGGCCTCGAGGTGGACCGACTCTCGCCAGACCCAGCCGCGGTGAAGACTGACCCCGACTACCCAGGCGCCGAGATGCCCCGGACGTCGCTGCCGATCGTCGTGGGTCGCCTCCCGCTCCGCCGTGAGGGTCAGGCGGGTGGTTCCTCGGGCCCGCGCGTCGTCCTCGCCGGCCACGTCGACGTCGTCCCCGAGGGCGACCCGGCGACCTGGGCGGACCCGCCGTACTCCGGCAGCGTGCGTGATGGCCGGCTCTACGGCCGCGGCAGCGCCGACATGAAGGGCGGCGTCGTCGCGATCCTCGCCGCCCTGCGCGCCCTCGTGGAGCCAGGGGATGCTCGCCGCGATCCGGGCCGGGTCCACCGGCGATCTCGCGATCATCCCGGAGCCGACGCGCCTCGACGTCATCGTCGCCCACGCCGGTGCCATCACCTTCCGTCTCACCGTGCCCGGTCGGGCCGCGCACGCTTCGATGCGCCGGGAGGGCGTCTCGGCCCTGGACAAGCTCGAGGTTCTTCAGGCGGCGTTGGTGGCCGACGAAGCGCGACGG
The DNA here is from genome assembly GCA_005881055.1 of Chloroflexota bacterium. Classification (GTDB taxonomy): domain Bacteria; phylum Chloroflexota; class Limnocylindria; order Limnocylindrales; family CSP1-4; genus C-114. The sequence goes on along the minus strand of VBHW01000334.1, from coordinate 1,410 downwards.
AATGCCGCCGAGACGGATCCGCTCATGACCGAGCTCGGGCTGCCGTACCCGACGATCATCGGAAAGGTCAACGGAGGCGAATGGGCGTCGACCGTCATCGATCGGATCGTCGCCGAGGGCCGCTACGGCGTGCGCCTGGGCCAGTCCGCGCGCGACGCCGAGGCAGACCTGCGGGCCGTCATCGACGACGCCTGTCGGGGAGACGAGTTCCTGCGCGACCACCCGGCCACGGTCGAGGTGACCGGCGGGCGGTTCTCGTCAGCCCGCGTTCCCGCCGACCATCCGCTGCCTGTCGGCCTGGCCGACGCCGCCGAGGCGGTCCTCGGTCGCCGGCCCCGCCTCCTCGGCGAGCCGTACGGCGCGGACATGCGGCTGCTCGTCAACGAGGGCCACACGCCCACCGTGATGTTCGGCCCGGGCGACCCCACGGTCATCCATGCGGCGGACGAACACGTGCCGCTCGACGAGGTCGTCGCCTGTGCGCGGGTCCTCGCGACGTGGCTCGTGCGGACGCTCGCGCCGGGCTGACGCTGGCGCCGAGCGAGCCCAGTGCCCCGCCGGATCCCCGCTAGCGGTACGTTCCGCCGAGCTTGAGGACCTCCCCGGACGCCAGGTCCGTCATGAGCAGGCTGTGGCCCTCGCTCTCGCCGAACGAGCTGATGCTGTGACTCGTGTCGAGGAGCTGCCGCGGCGCCTGGGTCGACGCGCCGCCGGCCACGACCGCCCAGATCCGGCCGGAGCAGTAGTCGCCGAAGATGTAGGCACCGACCATCGCCGGGTACTGCCCGCCCCGGTAGACGTAGCCGCCCGTTACCGAGCATCCGACCGTGTGGGAATAGACGGCGAGCGGCATCGTCTTGCCGGCCGTGCTGCAGCCTGAGGGCGGGTTGTAGCACGCCCGCCCCTCGAGGACCCGCCAGCCGTAGTTGCGACCGCGTCCGCCGCCGCTCGCGTGCGTGGATCGATCGATCTCCTCGTACCGGCTCTGGCCGACGTCGCCGATCCAGAGGTCGCCCGACGTCCGGTCGAAGCTGAACCGCCACGGGTTGCGGAGCCCGTACGCCCAGATGCGATCGTCGCCGCTGCGGCCGACGAACGGGTTGGTCCGGGGGATCGCGTACTGGAGGGTACCCGTTCGGTGGTTGACGTCGATCCGCAGGATCTTGCCCAGGAGGCTGTTGATGTTCTGGGCGCGGTTGCCGGGATCGCCGGCCGAACCGCCGTCGCCGAGCCCGATGTAGAGGTACCCGTCTGGTCCGAACGCAAGCATTCCGCCGTTGTGGTTCGCGTACGGCTGGGTCACGCGCAGGAGGATCCGCCCGGTCGTGCTCGCGCGGTCGGGGAACGACGTCGTCCGGCGGAACTCGGCCACGACCGTGTTGCCGTTCACGTCCGTGTAGTTGACAAAGA
>VBHW01000333.1 GCA_005881055.1 Chloroflexota bacterium | reverse complement strand
GGCTGGACCATTCCGTGGGTCTCGGCCTCGCGTAGCGACTTCAACTTCGACTTCGGCTTCTCGCAGACAGAGGAGCAAGCTCGCGAAGCCGTGGCGCAGATCGCCCTCCCGTCCAGGACGTTGGACAGCGCGTTTCCGCCGATCGTCGAGCAGAACGCCCGCGCGACGGGCACCGACATCGCCGGCTACCTCACTGAGAGCCCGGGGTTCAGCACGTTCGTTCGGGACGGCCACGACGTCTATCAGGCGTACTCGACGACGTGGCGCGGATTGGAGTTCGTCATGACCTACTACCCGATCCTCGACCACGCACCGAAGGGGCGCGACGAGGGTGAGGCGTGGCAGCTCTGGATCCGTCGGCACGACGAGTACAACGGCAATTGATGCCCGCCGAGCCCGGGCGGGACCGCAGGACCGCGCCTGTTCGGGACAGATCGTGACCGCCTCCTCACGGTCAAGTCCCGTATCCCGGTTGAGGAAGCCGACATCGATGTAGCAGGCGACGTCCTTCTGTGTTTGTCGATCCTCCGTGCGAGGATTACGGCGTGTCATCTCGCCGAATCGCCGTCTGCCTCGAGGTTACCCCGGCAGCAGGCCTTCGCTAGGAGCAAGCGGTGACCTCGATCCGAAGGCTGGTCGATGCGACCCTCGCGCGGCTCGCCCGGGTGGGTGCCGACGAGCGCGACGACGAAGAGACGCGCCTGCGCAAGGCGCTCCTCGTGCTGATCGCGGTACTGGTCCTGCCGATCTCGCTGGTGTGGGGCGGGATGTACCTGGCGTTTGGCACCCCTGTCGGCTACGTCCCGCTGCTCTATTTCGCCGTGTCGCTGGGCTCCATCGCCCTGTTCGCGCGCACTCAGGACTTCGGGCTCCTGCTGCGCCTTCAGCTCATCGACATTCTGCTCTCGCCGACGCTGTCGATGATCGCGCTCGGCGGCTTTCTCGGGTCGGGCGGCGTGGGCTTGTGGGGGATCCTCGCGCCGATGGGGGCCCTCGTCTTCGGTGGCGTCAGAGCCGGGGTCCGCTGGTACGTCGCCTTCGTCGCGGTGTTCCTTGCGTCGGGCGCCGCAGGCAGCTTGCTTGGCTACACGTCCCCGGTACCGGTCTGGTTCACGAACACGATGCTCGCGCTCAACGTCACGGTCGGCGGATCGATGGTCTTCACGCTCCTCGCACTCTTCGCCATGCAGCGGCAGGACGCGCTAGTGGCGCTCCGGAGCGCGCAGGAACAGGCCGAGAATCTGCTGCTCAATATCCTGCCGGGCTCGATCGCCGCAATTCAGAGCCGCGTCGGTGCTGTTCGCGGACGTCGTCGACTTCACGTCGAGGTCGGAGCGCCTGGCGCCCGCCGAGGTCGTCGGCATGCTCGACCTGCTCTTCACCCACTTCGACACGCTCGCGGACCGTTATGGCCTTGAGAAGATCAAGACCATCGGCGATTGCTATATGGTCGCCGCCGGCGTGCCATCTCCGAGGCGCGACCACGCCCGGGTCCTTGCCCGGCTCGCCCTCGACATGGTAGCTGCCACGCGAGCGAGCGAGGCCGTCGGGGATCTCGGCCTGGAGCTACGGATCGGGATCAACTCAGGCCCCGTCGTGGCCGGCGTCATCGGCCGCAAGCGCTTCCTCTATGACCTGTGGGGCGACGCGGTCAACACCGCGAGCCGTATGGAGTCGCAGGGGACCCCCGGCCGCATCCAGATCACCCGCGAGACGTACGAGCTGATCAAAGACGAGTTCATGTGCGAGTCGAGAGGGCCCGTGTCGGTCAAGGGCAAGGGCGACATGGAGACGTGGTACCTGGTCGGACGACGCGCGGACCCCGACGAGCTGGGCAGTGCGGTGGCGTCGGATCAATCGACGCCATCCACTGTCCGCACGGTCCCATGACAACCAACGACGCGGTGGCTCCGCCCAAGGCAACCCGCCGCGAGTGGATCGGCCTGGCCGTGCTCGCTCTCGGCGCTCTCCTCTACGTGATGGACTTGACGGTCCTGCACCTCGCTGTGCCGAAGATGAGCGAGGACCTGCATCCATCGAGCGCCGAGCTGCTCTGGATCATCGACATCTACGGCTTCTTCGTCGCCGGCGCCCTCGTCACGATGGGCACGCTGGGCGACCGCATCGGACGCCGGAAGCTCCTGCTCGTCGGTGCGGCGGCCTTCGGGGTCACGTCGTTGTTCGCGGCGTTTTCGACATCGCCCGCGATGCTCATCGCCAGCCGCGCCGCCCTGGGGATCGCCGGCGCGACGCTCGCGCCATCGACATTGTCCCTGATCTTCCACATGTTCCAGGACCCGCGAGAACGGACGATCGCGATCGGCGTCTGGATCGGGAGCTTCTCCGCGGGCAGCGCTATCGGGCCGGTCCTCGGCGGGATCCTCCTCCAGTTCTTCTGGTGGGGCTCGGTCTTCCTGCTCGCGGTGCCGGTCATGGCCGCGTTGCTCTTCCTCGGCCCGCGGGTCCTTCCCGAGTACCGCGCCCCGGAGGCCGGGCGGCTCGACTTCGCGAGCGCCGTGATGGCGATCGCAGCGGTCCTGGCCGTGATCTTCGGGCTCAAGCAGATCGCCCAGGGAGGCATTGGCCTCCTGCCCGTCGTGGCGGTCGTCGCCGGGCTACTCGTCGGGGCAGCCTGGGTACGTCGTCAGACGCGGCTGGCGGACCCAATGATCGACCTGGCGCTCTTCCGGCTGCCGAGGTTCAACGCGGCGCTCATCGTCAACTTTCTGGCGATCTTCGTCGCCGTCGGATATTTCCTGTTCATCGCTCACTACCTTCAGCTCGTCGAGGGCCTGAGCCCGTTCCAGGCGGGCCTGCGGTCGCTGCCGTCCACGGTCGGGTTCATCGTCGGCTCCCAGGCCGCGCCCCGGATCGTCGGCCGGATCGGAACGGCAAACCTGATCGGCGGAGGCCTGGCGCTCGGATCCCTGGGGCTCGTCCTGCTGACGCAGGTCCCGAGGATGGACGGGCTCGTGCCGCTCGTCGGCGCGTCGCTGATCATTTCGCTTGGCCTCGCGCCGGTGTTCGGGCTGACGACTGAGCTGATCGTCGGCTCCGCCCCGGAGGAGCGCGCCGGCGCCGCATCCGGGATCAGCGAGACCGGCGCCGAGCTCGGTGGCGCGCTCGGGATCGCGATCCTCGGCAGCATCGGTGTCGCGATCTATCGGAACGGGTTGGCCGGCGGC
>VBHW01000039.1 GCA_005881055.1 Chloroflexota bacterium | reverse complement strand
CTCGATCGCGCGCCTGAACCAGGCCGACGTCCTCATCACGGACTCCGGGCTGGATCCTGAGGCTCGCGAGATCCTGGCGAGCCATGTGAAGGAGCTCGTCGTCGTCGAGCCGCGCCAGCCCGCGGCGCTCCTCCGCCCTGGCGCCGCCCTGGGGGAGCAGCCAGTCGCAGAGCCGGCCTCGGCGGCGCCCGCCAGCCCCCGTCCCCGCGGGCGCGAGCCGATCCCCTACCCTGCCGGACCCACGCTCCGCCGCTGATCCGCGCTCGATGGCCCGGGGACCGTCGGCCCCAAGACGGCCCGCCGGACGGTCTCGCCGACGATCGCACCGTCGCGCAGCTCGACAATCCTGTCGGCGACGTCGAGCATCATCGGGTCGTGGGTGGCCACGATCGCGGTGATCCCCTCGGCGCGGACGATCGACCGGAGGAGGGTCATGATCATGTGGCCGGTCTCCGAATCGAGCTGGCCGGTCGGCTCGTCGGCCAGGAGGAGCCTCGGCCGGTTCGCGAGCGCGCGGGCGATCGCCACGCGCTGCTGCTCCCCGCCGGAGAGCTCGTGCGGCCGGTGCCCGCCCCGCTCGCCGAGGCCGACCTGCTCGAGGAGGTGCTGGACGCGGTCCTCGCGCCGGCGCGGCTCCGTCCGGACGAGGCGCAGTGGGACCTCGACGTTCTCCGCGGCGCTGAGGATCGGCAGGAGTCCGAACGCCTGGAAGACGAACGCGACGACCCTCCGGCGCACGTCGACGAGCTCGGCGTCGCCCATCGCCGAGACCTCGAGGCCGTCGACGACCACGCTGCCCGCGGTCGGCCGGTCGAGCCCGCCGAGGATGTTGAGCAGCGTCGTCTTGCCGCTCCCCGAGCGGCCGCGGACCGCAAGCAGCTCGCCGCGTCCGACGGTGAGGTCGATCGACCGGAGGGCATGCACGACGCTGTCGCCCGACGGGTAGTCGCGGGTGAGGCCGGTCGCCTCGACCATCGGCCTGCTGCCCGAGCGCTGGGAGTCCATCATCGGCTGGTTCCGGGTCCGTCTTCGGCTCGCGGTTCGGCGGCCGTGCCGACATCGCCGTCGCGCGATCCGGCGGATCGGTCCGGCCAGACGCCCACGTGGTCCGCCTCGAGGCGGAGGCGGACCCGGTCCCGGAGCGACAGCGCCTCGACGTGCGCCCGTGGTAGCTGCAGCCGGCCGGCGCGGTCGAGCACGGCGAACTCCTCCGCGACGACCTGATGGCCGTCGCCGACGAGCTCGGTTCGCCGGACGGTCTCGCTGCTCGTGCGGCCGTCGCGGATCGCCACGGTCCGGCCGACCTGGTCCGCGACGAGAGGATCGTGCGTGACGACGACGATCGTCGTGCCATGCTCGGCGTTCACCCGTCGTAGGAGGGCGAAGACCTCGGCCGAGGTCTCGCTGTCCAGCTCGCCTGTCGGCTCGTCGGCGAGCACGACCTCGGGACCGTTCGCGAGCGCGACCGCGATCGCCACCCGCTGCTGCTCGCCGCCGGACAGTCGGTCCGGGCGGTGGTCCGCGCGATCCGCGAGACCGACGAGATCGAGCAGGGCCAGCGCCCGCGCCGTGTCGCTTCGGCCGTCGAGGACCATCGGCAGCGCGACGTTCTCGACCGCCGAGAGGTACGGCAGGAGGTTCCGCGCGGTCTGCTGCCAGACGAAGCCGACGACCCGGCGGCGATACCGCGTGCGCTCGCGGCCGCTCATCTGCCCGAGGTCGTGACCGGCGACGACCGCCCGACCCGCCGACGGCGTGTCGAGCCCGCCGAGGATGTTCATGAGCGTCGACTTGCCGCTGCCCGACGCGCCGACGATCGCGATCATCTCGCCGGCCGCCACGAGTAGGTCGAGGCCCTGGAGCGCGACGACCTCGAGGTCGGCGACCTTGTAGATCCGGACGAGGTTGTCGCAGGCGATCTGAGCGCCCTCGCCGTAGCGCGGCCGCGCTCGACCAGCCGCCCGTGCCCCCGCCGGCCCGTCGGAGCGGACGGACGAGGACCGCGTCGGAAGGTCGATGATCTCCGGCGCCGGCTCCCCGGACCGATCCGTCATGGGTGAAGGATCGCCGGTCACTCGGTCGCCCGTCAGATCACGCGTCACTCGATCACCCATCGATCGCTCGCGTCTCATTCGAAGCCCCGCCGGACGGCGGTCGACGGCGCCGCCCGCCGGCCGAGAACGACCCCAACCACGACCCCGAGGACGCCGACCAGGCCGACGCCCACCGCGATGAGGGCGAGCTGGGCCGGATCGACGACCGGGGGCACGATGACGGCCGTCCCGAACACGGTTCCCAGCCCGAGGCCGGGCCGCAGCGCGACGAACGATCCGAGCCCGAGCGCCAGGCCCGTGACCAGGGCGACGATGACGGTGGGGAAATGCTCGACGGCCGTGAGCCCGTGGACCTGCCGGCGATCGATGCCGAGCGTCCGGAGATGGGCGATCTCGATCGCCCGGGCAGCCCCCGAGAGTGCGAGCGCCGCGGCCACCGCGAGCGCCGCGAACAGGGCCGCGGTCACGGTCGCGAGGAGGATGCCGGCGGTGACCACGTCGAGGATCGGCGAGGATCGCAGGGCCGCCGTCCGGTCGGCACGCCCGAGCACGGTGGCGCTTGGCACCTCGGCCGCGACAGCTTCCCGGATGGCCCCGGCCGCGGAATCAGGCGCCCGAAGGTATACGTCGGTCGTCGGCAGGTCGGCGGTCGGGCGGATCGCCCTGAGCTGCTCGCGCGCGACCACCGCGAACGGGACGCTCGGCGTCACTCCCGGGAAGGCATCGCGGACGTCGACGACGCGGAACGGGCTGCGCTGGCCCTGCACCGTGATCTCGAACACGTCGCCCACGTTCGGCCCGCCGGGCCCGGTCGACAGGCCCGCGGACACGATCACGGGAACCGGGCCGCTCGACGTCCCGAGCACCTCGGGCGGCAGGCCGGGATCGGCGGGCGTGCCGACCACCACGTCTTCCCAGTCGGCCACGTCGATGGCCAGGAGCTCCAGGCTCGTGCCCTGGAGCCCGAGCCGGGTCGTGACACGGTAGGCGCCGGCCGATCTCTCCGCGCCGGGCAACCGATCCGGCTGGAACCCACGCGGGAGCGAGCCCGCCGTCGTGGAGACGCGGAAGGCCGCCCCGACGTCGCGCCAGGCGGTCGTCTCGGCGGCGCGATCGACCGTCAGGAGCATCGTCGAGGCGAAGGCCGCCACTGCCGCCGCTGCCATGAGGACGAACAGCACCGGACCGGCGACGCCCCCCTGCGTGAGCCGCCGCATCGCGAGCACCGGCACGATGTCGCGCCGTCCGGCGGCGAGCCACGCGATCGCCCGCATCGGGATCGGGAAGAGCCGGACGGCGACGATGCCGGCTGCCGCGCCCGCGAGCGCCGGCGCGGCGGCGATGAACGGGTCGACGGTCCCCAGCTGTCCGGTGCTGCTCGCGCCACGCAGGCCGCGCTGGATCAGCAGGTACGTGCCCGCGACGGCGAGGACGACGACGAGCGCCTCCGCGACGAGCCGGCGCGGCGGCGGCCGCCACCCGACGGGCCGCTCGGTCGTGGCGGCCGCAGGTGCACTGGCCACCTGCGTTGCCGAGACGATGAGCGCCAGCGCCGCGAGGAGCCCGGCGGCCGCAGCGCCTGCGCCGGTCTGGAGGTCCGGCCCGCCCGGCATGAGCGCCGCCGCCACTACGCCGGCCACGACCGCCGGTGGGAGGCAGACGATGAGCGCGTCCAATGCCGCCTGGCGCGCGAGCTGCCAGCGGGACGCGCCCCGGCCGCGGAGTGTCGCCAGGGCCGGCCGCTGGCGGCGGACGACGAGGAGGGCGACGAGGAGCAGCGCGCTCGTCGCCGTGGCCGCTGGACCGATCGCGACGACCGTCAGCACTGCCGTCGCCGCGGCCCAGGCCGCTCGCTGGCGGACGAGGCTTGGCAGCAGCCCGCTCCGGAGCGCCGTGCCGCCCTCGACCCGCGACGGATCGGATCCGGGATAGGTCGTGTCCATGCGGCGCAGGCTCGCGACGAGGTCATCTGTGTTGTCCGCGTGCAGGCGCCCGGGGTCGACGAAGTAGCGCCACGTGGCGCGGAGCGACGCTGGAGGGAACACGGAGAACTCATCGCCGGTCGCGGGGACCTTGCTGCCGCCCGTCAGGTCCAGGACGGCTGGGTAGGCAGCGGGCGCCATGAGCACGTTCGCGTCGAGGTACTGCGTGTCGCCCCCGAGCGAGCGGACCGAGGGCCGCTCCAGCAGGTAGTCGTCGAGCCAGTACGGGGCGTCGGGCTCGAGGACTGTGTACGTGCCGACGACCGTCAGGCCTGCCCGGATATGCGGACCGCGCGGCCCGACGAGCGCGTCGGTCGGGTCGAGGTGGAGCGGGATCGTGTCGCCGACATGCACGCCGAAGGCCTGCGCCGTCGTGACCGAGAGCGCACCCTCCACGGCATCCGTCGCGGCCGGCTTGCCCGTCGCAGGATCGGTCAGCTGGACCTCCCGGACGTCGCCGGTCGGCGCCCGCCCGGCGACCATCCGGACGTGGGACGCGACGTCGTCCTGGAACCGGAACCGCACGAAGCTCGGGTCGGTCGTCGGCCATTCGAGCGCCCAGCGTGGGCTGTCGACGACGAACGACGTGCTCGCGACGATCGACTGCACCGCCTCTGGCAGCCCATGCTCGAGGTCCGTCCCGGTCTGCGCGACGAGGGCCAACGGGTCCGGATTCCCGACGGCGATGCGGCCGTCCTCGAGGAGCTGGACGTTCCGGTCGAACCCCGACGCACGGGCGACCTCCCGCCTGAGTGCCTGGTCTGCGCCCGAGCGGAGCAGTCTCGGCGCGAGCCCGAACGCGAGCCCGGCCACGAGGACGAGCGCCGCCAGGCCCACGGCCGGGACCAGCCCATCGGCAAGGCGGCGGATCGTCAGCGTCGGCCAGCCCACGTCAGCGGTCTCCGGCTCGGAGCACCGAGCTGATCTGCACCGCGGGCAGTCGACGCCGAACGACGACGAGCACGAGGCCGAGCAGGGCAGCCCCGAGGACCAAGTACGGCACGATCGCCGGCCACGGCACGATGACCGAGGGTGGCGGGACGGCGGCCGCGCCGGTCGACGTCAGCGTCGCCGCCGGAAGGACGAGCGCGGCGACCGCCAGCCCGAGGAGGGATCCGGCGAGCAACCCGAAGGCGAGCATCGCGGCGCTCTCGAGGGACAGCCAGACGGCGAGTGCACGGACGGACAGGCCGAGGGCGCGCAGGAGCGCGAACTCCCCGAGTCGTTCGTTGACCGACGCCGTCGCGCTCACGACGAAGCCGACAGCGGCGAACGCGAGGGCCGCGAGGGAGCCGAGGGTCAGCGCGCCGACGATGCCGAGCGCGACGGGGTCGCCGGAGAGGGACCGGGCGAGGTCGGCGCGGACGATGACCTTCGCGGCCGAGTAGCGTGCCTCGCCGAGGGTCGTGACGACCGACTCCCCCGCGTCCGGCGCCGTGGCGAGCCACCACTCCGCAGGCTCGACGGTATCGCCGCTGGCGAGGAACCGTCGGAGCTCGAGGGACGGCCCGTCGACGACGACGAACGGCTTCGCGGGGTCCAGGGGCGGGAACGTCACGACGCTCCCCGCGATGCGGAGCTTCAGACCGATCCCGAGGACGTCCGCGTCGACCTCATCGCCGACCCCGAGGCCCGTCGCCTCGAGGAACCGGGTGCCGACGATCGCCGGCAGCGGCGCGGCCTCGGCGAACGGGGGCGCGAAGCGGTAGGTCGCGATTGGCTCGCCCGAGGATGCGAACAGCGCGTCCTTCGCTCCAACGGTCAACCGGTCGCCCGACGTCGGTGGCACGTCGAAGACGCTGCTGATCGTCGTCCACAGCCATCCCGACGAGGCCGGGACGAACGCGACGGCGGTCCAGTCCGACGTGGCCGTGCTCTCGCTGGATGCGACGCCGCGAAGGCGGACGCTGCCCGCCACGAACGTGCCTTCCTCCGGATTGATCACGATCTCGATAGCCTGGATCGCGACCGGGTATGCGACGGCGATCGCCTCCGGCCCGGTCCCACCCACCGTCAGCGGGATCTCGACCCGTTGGTTCGGACCCTGGAGGGTCGCCCGACCGCCCTCGATCCGGTGGAGCATCCCGTCCCCGTCGCGCAGGATGGCGGACACGAGCACGCCCGGGTAGTCGCCATGCACGGGGGCGCTCTGCGCCTCCAGCCCCGGCGCGGCACGGATGTCATCGTCGAGGACGACGGACAACCGAAGGGGCCGCCCAGGGACGACGAGCGTGTGATCCTCGGGCGCTGATCCCCCGAGCGCATCGACAGCCGAGGGTGCTCCCGACCCACCCGTCCGAGGCGCGAGACCGACGATGCGTGCCGCGACCGCCGGATCGAGCCCGAGGAGTGGGGCCTCGCGCACGGCGCGCCCGACGCCGAGCGGCAGCCGGAGCACCGGCATGGCCGTCGTCACGCCCGGGATGGAGCGATACGCGCCGCCCAGCGCGCCGGCGGGCAGCGCGGGGTAGTCCGGGACGACCACGCGGACGTCGGCCGCGGCCTGGTACGCCGCCTGATCCTGCTGAGAGCGCGACCACGTCGCGGCGTCGACGGCCGCGAACGTCCCGAGGCCGGCGGCGAGCATGAGCAGGAGCGCCGACCGCGTGTAGCGGAGCGGCCTCCTGGCGAGCTGCCGGGCGCCGAGGGACGCGACGAGGTCGCGCCGTCGCTCGAGCACGAGCTGGGCGATCTCCGCGGCCCGCGGGACGGCCCGGGTCGCGATGACGCCGCCGCCGAGCAGCCCGATGGCCGGCGCCGCGACGAGGAGCGGGTCGAGGCCGAGGCTGCCGCGAACGTCGCGGACGAGCGGAGCGCCGTACAGCCGGAGCTGCCAGATCGCCACGCCGGCGAGCGCCACGAGGGCGAGGTCGATCCCGAGCCGCTGGGGCAGGGTCCGGGCAGCGGCACGACCCAGCGCGGCCCGCGCGCCGGCGAGGTTCGCCCCCGAGGCGAGAGCCGGCAGGGCCAGGCCGAGCGCGCAGGCGGCTGCGGCGACCGCCGAGCCGATGAGGGCCGGGGCGCCGACCCGCAGGTCGACTTCCGAGGCGATGAGGCCCGGCCGGCCGACCGCGTCGCCGGGGAGCGCGTTCACGACGAGCCAGACGACCACGACGGCCAGCCACGGGCCGATGACGGCGGCCGGGACCGCGAGGACGAACGCCTCGATCGACGACAGCGCCGCGACGTGCCCCGTGCCGGCGCCGCGCGACCGGAGGAGCGCGGTGTCCAGCCGCCGCCGTTCGAGGAGCATGCCGCCGACGAGCAGGACCGCGTAGCCGGCGAGGACGCCGAACTGGACGGTCAGGAGGGCGATCCCGCTGCGGGTCACGAGGACGGACCGTCCGAGGGTCGCCAGGAGCGCCGGCAGCCCTGTGCTGATGGTGAAGTCCCGGTGGGTCGGCAGGGCGGACCCCAGCCGGTCTCGCAGCGCCGTGATGCCCGTTCTCACGCCGTCGATCCACTCGACGCGAAACGCTTCGACGTCGGGCCGGGCCCGCCACTGGACGTCGAGCTGGCGGATGGTCGAGGCGGCGAGGTCGGCCGGCGCGACGACGAGCGGCCCGCGGACCGTCTCGGATCCGTGCGTCTCGACGCCGTCGAGCTCGAGCGGGTTCGCCAGCCAGTACGGATCGGCGCGGTTCGGTCGCCATAGGGCGGCGATCTCGAGGTCGAGCCGGGTCGACTGGTCGAGCGGATCGACGACCGTCAGCCGGTCGCCGAGGTGGAGGCCGAGGGCACCCGCGGCAGACTCGGAGATCGCCGCCTCGATCGGGCTCCCTCCCGATACCGGCCAATGGCCCGCCGCCAGCTCGGCGTGCCGTTCGATCCCGGCATACGAGGCGACGAGCGTGCGGTCGGCGTCGCCTACGGTCGGGCGCCCGACGATCTCCATCGAATCGGACCGGGCGACCTGGTCGACCTCGCCGCCGCCGGGCCCGAGCACCTCCGTGAGCACCGGTCGGACCGACGCATCGAGCGTGACGACGTCGCGCGGCGGCGCGGGCGTCCGGGCGAGGATGCTCGTGTCCGCGGGGCCCGCCGCCCGTAACGCGGTCCGCAGGCCGCCAAGCGTCACCGCGTCGCCGTAGATGACGCCCGCGGCGACGAGCGTCGTCACGCAGACGAAGAGGATCCAGGCCGCGAGCACGACGGGCCAGTCGTCGCGGCTCCGATGGAGCGCGGCGCGCCAGAGGCCGGTCCAGTCGCGCAGGCGAAGTCCTCCCGCGCCCCGTCGATGCGAGGCCTACTCCCCTATAACCCGTCGGGGCCCGATCGGTTCAGAGCGTAGCGCGATGGTGCCGGTCAGACCCTCGAGGGACGGCCCGGCTCAGGGCCGATAGACCTCGACCGTCCCGCTGATCGACAGCCCCGCGGCGGTCCCGCCTCCGGCGACGATCCATGCGTCGCCCACGACGCCCGAGCCGAGTCCGTGACGGCTCGTCGGCAGGTCAGGCGCCCGGGCCCAGCTGCCGACCGTCGGATCGAACACGTCGTGCTCGCCGTGGAGCATCCGGGCCGACCGCAGCCGTGTCCGGGATGCGACGTTCGTGGTGTCGGCGGGTCCGTTGTCGGCGCGGGTACCCGCTCCTACCTTCGAAGCACCGGGGTCGCGGACACTCCCGACCCGGCGAGCGAAGGGAGTCAGAACGGCGATGGGCGACGAGGAGCACGGCTCGGTCTTCGGTGGGCTTGGCGAGATGATCAGCTCGGGCGCGGACGCGCTGTACGAGGCCGGTGCGACGGCGGCCTACGGGCTGGCGACGGCCGGCGGCACCCTCGTGACGGGCGCCGAGAGCGTCGCGGCCGGGGCGGCCTACACGGTGGGCTCGTACGACACGGCGTCGGATCTCGACCAGCTCCGCCAGGAGGCGGCGCAGGACACGCGGGACCTCGCGAGCCAGACCGCTGAGCATGCCGAGAACGTCGGCGAGGACATCTGGGGCTGACCCACCCAACGCAACGGCAGACGCCCGGGCCCACTGCGGGACCGGGCGTCACCATGTCCGGGCGGCCGAGCTCGGGTAGACGCGCTCAGGCCCGGCTGACCTCCGCGCGGAAGATGTCGCGCCCGTTCGCGTCGAGCAGGTGGTAGCGAATGGACCCGTCGCCTGCCCCCCACCCTGCGCCGACGAGCTCGGCGCCGAGCGCGGCCTGGAGGAGGTACTCG
>VBHW01000332.1 GCA_005881055.1 Chloroflexota bacterium | reverse complement strand
CGGCGACTGCCCGCGGTAATACCAGAGGTCCGAGCCGCAGACGCAGCCGAGGACGACCCGGACGATGGCATCGGTCGGCTCGGTGATGACAGGATCCGGTCGGTCTCTGACCTCGATCTGATGCGGGCCGTCGAAGATGGCAGCTCGCATGTCAGGCCCCCAGGTCGAGCGATACGAACCGCTCGCGGTTCAATTCGATGTCGGCCTGCAGGTCGGCGACTTTCTGCTCGGTTGAGCCGATCGAATCCGCACCGGCGATGAAGCGTCGCCGCGGCGGCTCCTCATTGGCGATCGTCAGCAGCGCCTGGGCAAGCTTGGCCGGGTCACCCGACTGCCGGCCGTTCTGGGAGGTCCACCACTCGATCTGGGCAGCGCGTCGCTCGGCGTAGTCGTCGATCGACCTCTGGGCGAAGCTCGTGGACTCGGGCGTCAGCAGCTCGGTCCGGAAGAACCCGGGATTGACGATCGTGGTGTGGATGCCGAACGGCGCGACCTCAGGCCGGAGCGACTCCATCCAGCCCTCGATCCCAAACTTGGATGCCGCGTAAGCGGTCCCGAACGCGAAGCCGGTCAGGCCTGCGCTCGACGAGATCGTGATGACGTGCCCGGAACGCTGCCGGCGCATCACGGGCAGCACCGCGCGCGTGACGTTCATCGGGCCGACGAGCGTCGTCGTGAGCTGGCGCTCCATTTGGTCCGGCGTCAGCTCCTCGAAGAACCCGGCGTAGAAGTTGCCGGCGTTGTTGACGAGGACATCGATGCGTCCGAAGCGCTCGACCGCGGCCGCGACAGCGGCCTCCGCGTCAGCGTGGCTCGTGACGTCGAGCTTGACCACGAGGAGGTCGTCGGCCTTGCCGACGGCCTCCGTCACCGACTCTGAGTGGCGTCCCGTCGCGACGACCGCATTCCCGGCCGCGAGGGCGGCCCTGGCGATGTCGACGCCCATGCCGCGGCCGGCGCCGGTGATGAACCAGACCTTCTTCTCACTCATGTCGTTTCGGTCCTTTCGTTCGGTCCTCTTCCCGTCATCTGCGGAGCTATCCAAGCATCCGCCGCCGAACCGAGGAAGACAGGCGTGTTAGGGGTACTGTCAGTACCTCCCTCCAGCCGACGGGCGGCAATACCGTGGATGACTTGAGCATCGAGGGCCAGATCCGCGAGTTCCTGGCATCGCGACGAGCCAGGCTGACCCCGGACCGGGCCGGCATTCCAGCCTATGGGCGGCACCGGCGCGTGTCGGGCCTCCGGCGCGAGGAGGTCGCCCTCCTCGCGGGCATCAGCGCCGAGTACTACACCCGTCTCGAGCGCGGGCATACCCGTGGTGCGTCAGGCGACGTGCTCGACGGCCTGGCGCGCGCGCTCCAGCTCGACGAGGCCGAGCGAGCCCACCTGAGCGATCTCGTGCGCGTCGCCAACCTGGAACGACCGCCTCAGCGGACCACCGCCCAGGAGCTGGTCCGGCCCGCCGTGCAGCGGATCGTCGACGCGATGGCCGCCATGCCGGCCATGGTCCGCAACCGGCGCCTCGACATCCTCTATGCCAATCGGCTCGGGCAGGCGCTGTACTCGAGCGTGTTCGACGATCCGATCCGGCCGGCCAACCCGGCGCGTTTCGTCTTCCTGGACCCGCGCTCGCGGGAGTTCTACGTCGACTGGGAGGCCGCCGCCCACGACATGGTCGCCCTCCTGCGAGCCGAGGCCGGCCGAAATCCCTCCGACCGCTCCCTGTCCGACCTGATCGGCGGGCTCTCGACGCGGAGCGAGGAGTTCCAGTCCCGTTGGGCCGCCCACGAGGTCCTGTTCCATCGCGCCGGCACGAGGCGCTTCCACCATCCGCTCGTCGGGGATCTCACTCTGACGTACGAAGATCTCGACCTGCCGGCCGACCCTGGGCAGACGATCCTGGTCTTCACGGCGGAACCCGGCTCCGCGTCCGAGGAGGCGCTGCGCGAGCTCGCCCGCGCGAGCTCTTCGCTCGTGGCTGTCGCCGAGACCCAAGGCTGATGGGACTCAATGAGCCCGGACCTCGGCGGCGTCGCCTGCAATCAGCCCTGGCTCCGATTCGCCTCGATGAAGTCAAGGGCAACCGTAGCGAGGAGCGGTGAGGCGCCGATGTTGTAATGGGTGAGGCCCGGCAGGACCGCGAGCGCGTGGCCGCCCTTTGGCCGGCCCTCGCCCATCCAGCCGCCGTCACGGAGACCGCCATCGAGCAGCTTGAAGGCCTCGACGTAGTGGGAGGGCGGTGCCATGTCGGCATCGGCGCAGACGATCATCGTCGGCACCTGGATGCCGCGGAGCTCCTCGCTGAAGTCGAAGTCCCTGCTCATCGACGCGCCGATCTTGTCCAGCAGCCGCCCGAAGTCCTGGGGGCGCGGCGCGACCCGCTGGTAGAGCTGGTACATCGGTGTGTCCTTCATGAAGT
>VBHW01000331.1:4205-4687 GCA_005881055.1 Chloroflexota bacterium | reverse complement strand
GGACATCAAGGGCGACCTGACCGGCCTCGCGGCTCCCGGCGATCCCGCGAACCCCAAGCTCCAGTCACGGGTGACCGACCTCGCCTGGACGTTCGAGCCGGCCGGCCATCCGGTCGAGTTCCTGTCGCTCTCGGGGAATCTCGGCGCGCAGGTCCGGGCGACCGTCCACTCGTTCGGGCCGCTGCTCCTCGGCAAGGTGCTCAACCTCAACGACACGCAGACGTCGATCCTCTAGGTCGTCTTCAAGTACTGCGACGACAACCAGCTGCCCCTCCTCGACCTCGCCGACCTCCGGACGACGCTGACCTTCCTCGGCAGCGACGACGGGAAGGCGGCCCTCTCGGGCTACGGCGGGGTCTCGCCCGCATCGCTCGGGGTCATCGGCCGGTCGATCGTCACGCTCGAGCAGGAGGGCGCCGACGTCTTCTTCGGCGAGCCCGAGTTCGACGTCATGGACGTCACGCGGGCCATGCCCGACGGGA
>VBHW01000331.1:0-4170 GCA_005881055.1 Chloroflexota bacterium | reverse complement strand
TGTTCAGCACGTTCATGTTGTGGATGCTCGCCCAGCTCTATCACGCGCTGCCCGAGGTGGGCGACCTCCCCAAGCCGAAGCTCGCGTTCTTCTTCGACGAGGCGCACCTGCTGTTCGACGACGCGTCCGAGGCGCTCCTCGAGCAGGTGGAGCAGACCGCCCGGCTCATCCGGTCGAAGGGCGTCGGCGTGTACTTTGCGACGCAGACGCCGGCGGACATCCCCGCCTCGGTCCTCGCGCAGCTCGGCAACAGGTTCGAGCATGCCCTCCGCGCGTTCACCCCGCAGGACGCGGACAACCTGAAGAAGACCGTCCGGACGTTCCCGATCACGTCGTTCTACGACGTCGAGCAGACGATCCAGCAGCTCGGGATCGGCGAAGCCCTCGTCACGGTGCTCTCGCCGAAGGGCGTGCCGACGCCGCTCGCGGCGACCCTGCTGGTGCCGCCCGACTCGCTCATGGCCGCGCTCGATCCGGCGACGTTCCAAGGCCGACTCGGCTCCGGCATCCTCCAGTCGAAGTACGCGACGGCGGTCGATCGGCAGAGCGCCCACGAGATCATCGCGACCCGCCTCCAGCAGGCGCAGTCGGCCGCGGCCGCCGCACAGGCAGCCCAGGCCCAGGCAGCCCAGGCCCAGGCAGCCGAGGCACAGGTGCCGCCCGGTTACAGCCCCCAGCCCGGGTACGGCATGGCTCCGGGTCAGGTCGGAGGCCGGCCGATGACGCCGGCGCAGATGCAGCGCGAGATCGACCGACAGGCGCGCGCCCAGGCGCGCGAGATCGCCCGCGCCCAGCGCGAGGCGGAGGCCGAGCGCAAGCGCCAGGCGCGCCAGGTAGCCGCCGCGGCTCGCAGCCGGGAACGCATGGTCGAGACCGGCGTGCGGACAGCCGGCCGCGTGCTCACGTCACGCGGCGGTCAGAGCCTCATGCGCGGAGTCTTCGGGGTCCTGTTCGGCCGGAAGTAGCGGGCCCGGCAGCGGCGAGTGCCGGATTCTGGCTCTCCCAGGGCTTACTCGAGCCTGAGCTCCTTCGGCACGTCGGCCTCGACCGGCGGGTACTGCGGGTCGAGCTCCTCGAGGACGTCGCCGAGGATCTCCGCGACCGTAAGGTTGCGGAACCAGCCGCGGTTGGCCGGGATGAGGTACCACGGCGCCCAGTCCGTCGAGCAGCGCTCGAGCGCGTCCTCGAATGCGGACCGGTAGGCGTCCCACAGCTTCCGTTCCTCGAGGTCGCTCATCCGGAACTTCCAGCGCTTCGTGGGATCGTCCAGCCGTTCCTGGAAGCGCCTGCGCTGCTCGTCCTTGTCGATCGCGAGGAAGAACTTCACGATCGTCGTGCCCTCGTCGACGAGCATCCGCTCCCATGCGTTGATCTGGTCGTACCGCCGCTTCCACCGCTCCTCCGGCACGAGCTGATGGACGCGCACCACGAGGACGTCCTCGTAGTGCGAGCGGTTGAAGATGCCGATCTCGCCCTTCGCGGGGACGCGCTGGTGTGCCCGCCAGAGGTAGTCGTGGGCGAGCTCGGGCGCGGTCGGCGCCTTGAACGAGGTGACCGGGCAGCCCTGCGGGTTGAGGGCCGTCATGACGTGCTTGATCGTGCCGTCCTTGCCGGCGGCGTCGATGCCCTGGAGGACGACGAGGACCGGGTGCTTACCCTCAGCCCATATCCGCTCCTGGAGGCCTGCGCGACGTCGAACGATCCGAGGTGGACGCGCGAGCCCGGCCGAATCCGGAGCTCGTCGCGTAGCCGGTCCGTGCCGCTCGATCCCATCGTCCGCCTCCCGCCGTCATCGGCGCCGGCCACGCCGGCGCTCTCGCAATCTAGCCGACCGCACCCGGCCCGGCCGGGGCGACCGCCGGGCGTGGATCCACATGCACCTTGGGCGCCGCTCCCCAGGCAGGATCGCGCTCGCCGCAGAGCACGGCCGCGACGTCCTCCAGGCCCACCGTCGCGGCGACGAGCCGTCGCGGATCGACGGCGCCCGAGGCGAACAGCTCGATCGCACCGCGGAGCCCCGGCGACGCGCTCAGCACGCCGACCGCTGTCACGTCCTTGAGCGCGAGGGAGCGCGAGTCGACGAGGCTCGGTGCCCCCGCGAGGCCGATGTACACGACACGCCGGCCCGGTTCCACGAGGTCGAGGGCCAGGGCTGGCAAGTCCGGTGCGCCCGATGCGTCGATGACGGCATCCCATCGGAGACGCGGCAGGTCGTCGGCGGTCCAGACGTCGCCGAAGCCGAGGGATCGAGCGAAACCCATCGATGCCTCGCTCCGACCGAGGAGGTGAACCTCCACGCCCTGTGCTCGGGCGATCAGGGCGGCGAGCAGGCCGATCGCTCCCGGACCGAGCACGAGGAGCCGCTCGCCCGGCTCCACGGCGGCCGCGGACACCGCACGGAGCGCGTTGCCGGCCGGCTCGACGAGCGCGCCGCTGGCGGCGTCGACGGACGGCGGAAGCGCATGGAGGAACCGCACCGGCACAGCCAGCTGCTCGGCGAGGGCGCCGGGCCAGCCCCCCCGGATGCCGATCTCGAATCGGTCCCTGCAGAGGTGCGCCCGGCCGCCCACGCAGCGTTCACACGTCCCGCAGCCGAGCATCGTGTCGCCGGTCACGCGGCGGCCGCGCCAGCCCGCGTCGACGCCGTCGCCCAGCGAGACGACCGTGCCCGACCACTCGTGTCCGATGCGGATCGGGTACGCGGCTTCGCCGCTGTGGAGGTAGGCCATCTCGCCGGAGAAGAATTCCGCGTCCGTGCCGCACACGCCGGCGCGCTCGACGTCGACCACCACGTCGCCGGGTCCCGCTCGTGGCGGCTCGACGTCCGCAACCTCCCCGCGGCCGGGTCCGGTGATGACGAACGCTCGCACGTCGACCACCGTACCGGACAGCTCCGTGCATGTGCGCGAAGATCGTCGCGACACTGAATCACGGACGGAGGACGACGTGTTCAACGAAGCAGAGGCGTTCTCGGGCTTCTCGGTCGACGATCTCGCGGCGGCCGAGTCGTTCTACCGCGAAAAGCTCGGCCTCGACGTCACCGACGACGACGGGATGCTCAACATCCACCTCGCGAACGGCGCCCGGATCCTCATCTACCCGAAGCCGAACCACACGCCCGCGACGTACACGATGCTCAACTTCCTCGTGCCCGACATCGAGGCTGCCGTGGACCGCCTCGATCAGAAAGGCATCGAGATGATCCGCTACGACGAGCCGAAGACCGACCCCAAGGGGATCTTCCGTGGCGAGGGACCGCTCATCGCATGGTTCAACGACCCAGCCGGCAACATCCTGTCGGTCATCGAGCAGGAGCGCCGGCCGGGCTAGGGCGCCGACGCGCGGTCAGAGCCCGAAGTGCTCGTTGAGGTCGTAGTCGGCGCGACCCGAGTTGTCCGTGAAATGCGTATGCGTGGTGACGTTGAGGGTCCCGTCGGCGAGGCGCATGTAGTGCTGGTCGCGCTCGGCGAACGAGGACGACCAGTGCACGTCCCACGTTGACGCGCCGGGAGCGACGTTCACCATCTTCGTGCCCCAGTCGCACGGCGTCGGCGAGCAGGCTCCCCACGGCCGGACCGTGAGACCGCCGGGCACCTCCGCGATGTCGATCTTCACGAGCCCTCGGGCGTTGGCGTCGGTGTTCTGCCACGAGCCGGCGATCGGCGGCGGCGTGGGGGTCGGCACCGGCGTGGGCGGCGGCGGGGTTGGCGTCGGGGCCGCGGTCGGCGGCGGCGTCGGCGCGGGAGTGGGTGTCGGCGCCGCCGTCGGTGCCGCGGTCGCTGGCGGTGCCGCGCTCGGCGGGCTCGTGGGCGGGGCCGCCGCCGACGCGGCGGCTGCAGCGCTGGCCGACGCCGCGATCGTCGTGTTCGCAACGTTCGACGCGTCGTCCTTGAAGAAGGCCTGCTTGAGGGCCAGGCCGCCCATCGCGAGCGCCGCGATCGTCGCGAGCGCGACGGGCAGCCCGGCGGGCACGATGGCCCGCTTCTCGTACGTGCCCGAGAGGCTGAGGGGTGGCGTGTCGTAGCTGTTCGTCTTGACGTCGATCGTGAACGGCCGGGTGTCGGCGCCGCCGACGAGCTTCACGTCGCCGCCGGAGATGCGGAGCTTGACGTTGACGGTCTCGCCCGGGGCCAGGGTGAGGAGCGGGCGGTCGATCTTGAAGTCGAGCCG
>VBHW01000330.1:7057-9680 GCA_005881055.1 Chloroflexota bacterium | reverse complement strand
GAGCCGTGGGTAGCGCGGGAAGCGCTCGTCGGTCCGCGACAGCTCACACAGGACGAAGCGGCTGCCCGAGCGCGTCTCGATCCAGCGTCGGTGGCGACACCCGTCGCATAGGCCCGGCGGTGGCGGTGCGACTCGACGGGTTTCGCTCAGACCCGCTCGAACGCCATCGCGACCGAGCCGCCGCCCCCCAGGCAGAGCGTCGCCAGGCCGTAGCGGCCGCCGCGGCGGCGCAGCTCGTGGAGGAGCGTCGCGACGATGCGGGCGCCGCTCGCCCCGATCGGATGCCCGAGCGCGATCGCGCCGCCGTTCACGTTGACCCGCGACCAGTCGAAGCCGAGCTCCGCCCCGTCCGCGAGGGTCTGGGCGGCGAACGCCTCGTTGATCTCGACGAGGTCGAATGCCTCGATCGGGAGCTCGATGCGGTCGAGGAGCTGGCGGACGCCGGCGACGGGCGCGAGGAAGAGCCACTTCGGCTCGACCTCGGCCTGCGCGTAACCGACGATCCGCGCGAGGGGCTTCAGGCCGAACCGCTCCACCGCTCGCTCGCTTGCGACCACGGTCGCGGCAGCCCCGTCGGTGATCCCCGGCGCGTTGCCCGCCGTGACGGTCCCCTCCTCGGCGTCCCCGCGGTCCTCGCCCTCGGGGAGCGCGAACGCCGGCTTGAGACGTGCGAGCGCCTCGAGCGTCGAGTCGCGTCGCGGGCCCTCGTCGGTGTCGACGACCGACTCACGGCCCTTCTGGTCGCGGACGGTCACCGGGACGATCTCGTCAGCGAACCGGCCCGCATCGATGGCGGCAACCGCCTTCTGGTGGCTCCCGAGTGCAAACGCGTCCTGGTCGGCGCGCGTCACTCGATCGCGGATCGCGACCCGCTCGGCGTGGGTGCCCATGTGGCAGTCCTCGATGGCGCACCAGAGGCCGTCGTGGACGGTCGCGTCGACGAGCGTCCCGTCACCGAGCCGGTACCCGTAGCGGGCATTCGGCAGGAGGTACGGGCCGAGGTTCATGTTCTCCATCCCGCCGGCAACGGCGACCTCGGCGTCCCCGGCGCGCACCTCGGAGGCGGCGAGCATGATCGCCTTGAGGCCCGAGCCGCAGACGCGGTTGATCGTCGTCGCGCTCGTCGTCACCGGCAGGCCGGCGTTGAGGGCGGCCTGCCGAGCGGGAGCCTGGCCGACCCCGGCCTGGAGGACCTGGCCCATGAGGACCTCGTCGATCGAGACGCCCTCAGGCAGGCCAGAGCGCTCGACGGCGGCCTGGATGGCGACACCGCCCAGGACCGTCGCCGGCGTTGACGCTAGGGCCCCGCCGAACTTGCCGATCGGCGTGCGGGCGGCGCTGACGAGGAAGATGGCGCCGTTCCGGCCACTGTCGTTCTCGTCAGCCATCGTTCACCTCCGATCTCGACGGAGTCAGTGTTGGCGGAGGGGGTGGGATTCGAACCCACGAGGCTTTCGCCCGGCGGTTTTCAAGACCGCTGCCTTCAACCACTCGGCCACCCCTCCGCGGACAGGCTAGCGCATGTCGTCCTCTGGGAGGCCGGTACGTCTTGCCCAGACGGAAGCGCCGAGGAACGCCGCTACACTGCGTGGCCGGATGACGAGTCAGAGGCGCCCGCAACGTGAGTCAGCCCTGCGACGCGTGGCGCCCATGGCGGCGGGCGGCCTCGTGATCGCCCTGGCGGCCGGGACGCTGTTCGTGACGGGAGCCACGCTCGGCAACCTCGTCATGGGCGAGCCCGCGGCGGCCGCGAGCATCCAGCCGAGCGTGCCGGCGGCCGCGGTCGGTACCGGCCGGGCGACGGACGCCCAGCCGAGCGCAGGCGCGACCCCGAGCGCCGGGCCATCGTCGGCGCCGCCCGCGTCGCCCTCTCCCTCCGCGACGCCGAAGCCGGGGCCGTTCGCGATGGACCTCTACCGGCGGGGTGACTTCGTCGGCGAGAAGACGGCGGTCTGGTGCCTGGCCGCGGCTGTCCAGACGTCGATCAACATCATGTCGCCCGGAGCGGACCAAACGAAGGCGACGCAGAAGCGCCTGTTCGACCTCGCGCGCTCACTCGCGCCGGCACCGGACGGCGCGGCCGAGCCGGAGGGCTGGGCGAAGGCGCTGACGAGGCTCGGGTTCGGGCGCTACGAGGTGAGCGTCCAGCCGTCGATCAAGGCGGCGATCACGCTCGGCGCCAAGGCCCTCCGGAAGACGAACCGTCCCGTCGGCCTCCTCGTCTGGCGCGGAGCCCACAGCTGGGTGATGTCCGGGTTCACGGCGACGGCGGACCCGGCCGTGACGGACCGCTTCACGGTGACCGCGGTCCGGATCGAGGACGTGTGGTATCCGCGGTTCAGCTCGATCTGGGGCTACTCGCGCCCACCCGACTCGCTCGTGCCGGTGCGCAAGCTGCCCGAAGACTTCCTCCCGTGGAAGCGGCCGCAGGCTCGCTACCCGGCGAAGGACGGCCGCTTCGTCATCGTCATCCCGACGCGCTGAGTCCGGTCAGCGCGGCTGCGACCGGGCGGCTGGGACCGCGATCCGGTCGGTGCCCATCGCGGGGCGGAGCACCTCGGGCACGAGCATCGAGCCGTCGGGCTGCTGGTACGTCTCGAGGAGCGCCGCCACGACCCGGGCG
>VBHW01000330.1:5629-7003 GCA_005881055.1 Chloroflexota bacterium | reverse complement strand
GTTCGAACACGAGCTCACCTCCAGCCAGCGTTCCACGCCGGGGGCCCATACCTCGAGGTCGTACTTCTTCGCCTGGACGAAGCCCATCTCGCGGGTCGCCATGAGGAGCACGCGGTAGGAGAGGCCGAGCCGCTGGAGGAGGATCTCCGCGCGCTCGGTCATCCACTCGAGGGCCGCATCGGACTCCGCGGGGCGTTCGAACAGCACCATCTCGACCTTGTCGAACTGGTGGACGCGCAGGATCCCGCGCGTGTCCTTGCCGGCGGCGCCCGCCTCGCGGCGGAAGCACGGAGAGTACGCCGCGTAGCGGATCGGGAGCTCGGCCCCGTCGATGATCTCGTCGCGGTGGAGGTTCGTGACCGGGACCTCCGCGGTCGGCACGAGGTAGAGGTCGTCGCGGGTGACGACGTACATCTGGTCTTCCTTGTCGGGAATCTGCCCGGTGCCGCGCGCGGACGCCGCGTTGACCACCGCGGGCGGCCAGATCTCCGTGAACCCGTTCTCCGTGACGTGCACGTCGAGGAACCAGTTGATGAGCGCACGCTCGAGGCGTGACCCCGCGCCCCGGTAGACCGGGAAGCCCGAGCCGGCGATCTTCGCACCCCGCTCGAGCTCGAGCATGCTGAGGCCCGTGGCGACGTCCCAGTGCGGCCGGCGCTCCCACGTTCCCAGTCCAGCGTTTGCCTCGACCTCGCCTACGACGGGTTGGACGCGCGGGAGGAGCTCACCCCACGTGCGTACCGTGACGTTCGCGTCCTCGCCGCCGACCGGGACATCGGGGTCGGCAGGGTTCGGGATGTGGAGGAGGGCGTCCTCCAGCTCGGCTTCGACGCCGGCAAGCTCCGCGTCGATCGCGGCGATCTGCTCGCCGAGCGCGGTCGAGCGCGCCTTGAGGGCGGCGACGTCCGGCCCGTCCGCCGATCTGCCGGCGCGCACGGCCTCGCCGATCTCCCTGCTCGCGGCGTTGCGCTCCCCCTTGAGCCGGTCGCCGTCGGCCAGGAGCGTCCGGCGTCGGGCGTCGAGCGCGAGCGCGGCGTCGACGAACGCCGGATCCTCGCCCTTGTCGATCGCGCCCTTGCGGATCGCGTCGGGCTCCTCGCGGAGGCGTTGTGCACCGACGCTCATGACGCTCTTCCGCCACTCGCGGATGCGGGCGCCGAGGCCGCGGCACGCAGCCGCGCCACGACGAACTCGCGGTCGAGGCTGGCGAGGAGCCAGCCGGCCCGCGGCCCATTCGGCCGGCCGAGGAACGACAGGTAGATCGCGGCGAAGGCCTGTCCGGCCGGGAGGCCTA
This sequence comes from Chloroflexota bacterium, assembly GCA_005881055.1. GTDB lineage: Bacteria > Chloroflexota > Limnocylindria > Limnocylindrales > CSP1-4 > C-114. Next base: position 5,709 of record VBHW01000330.1, on the reverse strand, counting down.
AGGCCGTTGCCGTCTCGAAGATCCGTGCCTGCCACGCGTCGCCGGCTGGCGTCGCGCCGTTGCGGTCGCCATCGGCCGTC
>VBHW01000330.1:0-5620 GCA_005881055.1 Chloroflexota bacterium | reverse complement strand
GCTCGGCGGCCTCGCTGGGCAGCGCGTCTCGTCGCACGCGGATCCGGGCCGAGTCCGGCGCATACGTGTCGAGCCACCGCCGGGCCGAGCGAGCGCGCTCCTCGAGCAACTCCGACTCGAGCGTCGTCAAGGGCGACCCTTTCTCTATCGAGACCCGCTCACGCAGTGCCGCCTCATCGATGCCCGGCTGCTGGACGAGGAACGCGACGTGGCCAAACGGCATCCGGAAGGCCGCCGCACGTGCCGCGATCTCGGCGGGGTCGGTCGTCACCGACGCGAAGGCGAACACCCGCTCCGGCGTCGGTGGCAGCGATCCGCGAACGGGTCGGCCCGCGGCGGCGTCGGCGACCCGGTCGAACTCGTCGAACAGCCGCGGGATCGCGTCGGTCCCGTCCGGGTCGAACTCGATCGCGGTGTTCGGTCGAGTGCGGAGGAACAGGAAGCGGAGCTGCTCGGGCGGGAGGACCTCGGCGATGACGTGGGCGGGCGTGCCTCGACCTTTCGACGTGGACATCTTGCGTCCGCCGACGTTGAGGAACTCGTACGGGACGTTGAGCGGCGGCTCCCTGTCGAACACCTCGCGGGCGATCGCGTCGGACCGGTCGCGCGAGCCGCCGGCGGTCGAGAGGTCCTTGCCGCAGGGCTCGATCGTCACGCCGAAGTGGCCCCACTGGGCGGCCCACTCGAGGTTCCACGGCAGCGTCGCCGCCCCACCGAAGGGCGAGATCCGGCCCTTGTTGCCGCAGCCGCGCGCCCAGGCGACGAGGTCGGCCCGGCACTCGTAGCGCACGGTGCCGCCATCCCAGTCCTTCGCGATCGTGGTCCCGACGCGGCCGCACCGCTCGCAGATCGGCTGGACGGGCAGCCATCCGGCCGGCTTCTCGACGTTGCTCACACGGCGATAGATCGCCCGGACCTGCTCGGCCCGGTCGAGGGCCAGGCGGACGTACGGGTCGATCGCCCCGGCCGCGTACAGCTCGCTCATCCAGTACAGCTCGGGCCGGATGCCCAGCCGTTCGAACGTTCCGAGGAAGTCGGCCATGAAGTGATGGGCGTAGCTGGGGTGGCAGTCGCCCGCCTGGTCCGGCACGCGTCCGAGCGGGACGCCCATGTAGCGCTCGACCGCGTCACCCGCGAGGAGCGACTGGTTGTCCATCGCGTCGAGGTCCTCGACGCCGTACAGGAAGTGTGCCTCGAGCCCCCGCTTGCGCACCGCCCGCCAGATGACGTCGACGGTGACCGGGCCGCGCAGGCTGCCGACATGCACCGTCCCGGACGGCGTCTTGCTGTCGTTGACGACCTGCGGCCCCTCGACCGAGGCTGCCAGCTCGTCCGCCCAATCCATGGTCTGCTGCCTCGCTTCCTCCGCGTCTCCGGCGCCGCGTTGCGGGCCGGAAACCCGAGGTGCGGCGGAGCCTAGCGGATGTTCTGGATCGTGTATGCGAAGTCGCCGGCCGGCACGTGCACGAGGACCTTGTCGCCCTTCTTGCGCCCGAGCAGCGCGCGGCCAACGGGCGACTCGTTCGAGATGCGGCCGTTCGACGGCCGTGCCTCGGCCGAGCCGACGATCGTGAACGTCTCGACGCCGTCCTCGCCCTTGACGGTCACCGTCGAGCCGATCTGGACGTGGTCGCCCGTGTGGTGCTCGTCGATGAGGGTCGCGTTCTTGATGAGCGACTCGAGGGTCTGGATGCGGCCCTCCACGAACGCCTGCTCGTTCTTCGCGTCCTCGTACTCCGCGTTCTCGGAGAGGTCGCCGTGCTCCTTGGCGTCGTGGATGCGCGCCGCGATCTCGGCGCGGCGGGTGTTCGTCATCTCCTCGTATTCGGCCTTGAGCTTCTCGAGGCCTTCGCGGGAGAGATAGGTGGGCTTGTTCACGTGTTGGTGGCCCCCGTTCGGGTGGTCGGTTGGCGCTGCGGCTGGGCTGGTCGGGATTGCCGCCGCGGAATGGCAGCGGCCAATCAATGAGACTGAAGTTCGACCGGCGCGTATCCTAGCCGCCGCCTCCGGGAGCGTCAAACTCGCTGTGGCCGCGTCCGCCGGGTTTCGCCCGCCGCATCACTCGGCATAGCGCAGCAGCCGCCGGCGGATCCGTCCGAGCGACATCCGATCCGGGAACGCGACGAACACCGTGTCGTCGCCCGCGATCGAGCCGATGACCTCCGGCCAGCGCGCACGGTCGAGCGCCGCGGCGATCGCATGCGCCGATCCGGGCAGCGTGCGCAGGACGAGGAGGGTGCCCGCCTCGCGGATCTCGATCGGCAGGTCGTGGAGGAGCGTCCGCAGCCGGTCCTCCCCCGTCTCCGCCTCGACCAATCGTGACGACAGCGCATACGCGGACGTGCCAGCACGGCTCACCTTGACGAGCCCGAGCTCGGAGACGTCCCGCGAGATCGTCGCCTGCGTCGCCCGGAAGCCCCGCTCGCGGAGGGCCGCCGCGAGCTCCGCCTGGGTGCGGATCGTCCGGCGCCCGAGCAGGTCGCGGATCTCCCGCTGGCGGAGCTGCTTCATCACCTCCATCGCGACCCGCCTTCCGAGAGCGGCGCGCCGACGTTCCGGCCCGGACCCGTCATCACTAGCGATCCAGGAGGAACGCGAACACGACCGCCGCGAGGACGACACGGTACGCGATGAAGACCGCGGTGCTGTTGCGACGGAGGAAGGCGAGGAGGAACGCGATCGCGATGAAGCCCGCCACGGCGGATACGACGACGCCGACGACGAGCTGCTCGACGGCGGCGCCCTCGAGGCCGCTGCCGACGAGCGTGCGTGCCTTCCACAGGCCCGCACCCGCGATCACCGGCACCGCCGGCCGCCTCGCGTTGGAGCCCGAGGAGGAGACCGGCCGCGATCGTGATGCCGGAGCGGCTCGTCCCGGGGAACAGCGCGAGTGCTTGGCCCAGGCCGATCACCGCCGCGTCACGGAGGGTCAGCGCCTCGAGGTCGCGCGTTCGGCTGCCCCATCGCTCGGCGAGCCAGAGCAGCCCGGCCCCGGCGAGGATGAAGACCCCGATCCAGGCGACAGCGTCGCGGAACGCGCGGTCGAAGAAGCTCTCGAACGCCGCGCCCAGGATCGCCGCCGGGATGACCGACACGAGGAGCAGCCAGGCGAGCCGTCGCTCGGGGTCGCCGGCCAGGCTCCGGTCGCGGATCGACGCGAGCCACGCCCGGAGGAGGCGGATGAGGTCGCGCCAGAAGTAGACGAGGAGGGCGACGAGCGTCCCGAGGTGGAGCATGACGTCGAACGCGGACGAGTCGACGAAGGGATCGTTCCAGCCGAGGAAGCGCGGCACGAGGATGAGATGGGCCGAGGAAGAGATCGGGAGGAACTCGGTCAGTCCCTGGACGAGTCCGAGGATCGCGGCATGGATCAGGCCGTCCACGGAGGGTCAGTGGCCTTCGCCGATCCGGGGCCGATTTTCAGCGGATGAACAGCGGCGCGAGGACGAGGGTGATCGTCGCGAGCAGCTTGACGAGGACGTGGAGCGACGGGCCAGCGGTGTCCTTGAACGGATCGCCCACCGTGTCGCCGACGACCGCCGCCGCGTGCGCGGGGGTCTTCTTGCCGATCGAAGCGCCCTGGTCGTCCAGCAGATGGCCCGACTCGATGTACTTCTTGGCGTTGTCCCACGCCCCACCGCCGTTGTTGAGCACCGTCGCGAGCAGGACGCCCGAGATCGTCCCGACCATGAGGAGGCCGGCCACGGCCTGGTAGCCGAGGAGGATGCCGACGATGATCGGCGTCGCCACTGCGACGAGGCCCGGGGCGACCATTTCGCGCAGGGCCGCCCGTGTCGTGATGTCGACGACCCTCGCGTAGTCCGGGCGCTGCGAGTAATCCATGATCCCGGGCATCTCGCGGAACTGGCGGCGGACTTCGACGATGATCGCCTGGGCGGTCGTACCGACGGCCCGGATGGCGAGCGACGAGAAGAAGTAGACGAGCATCGCCCCCATGAGGGCTGCGATGAACACGCTGACGTCCGCGAGGTTGACCGACGTCAGGAGCTGCACGCCCTGCTTGCCGCCGGCGATCTGCCGCCCGAGGATGAGGAGGAGGAACGCGGCGAGCGACGCCGACGCGATCGCGTAGCCCTTGGTGAGGGCCTTGGTCGTGTTGCCGACGGCGTCGAGGCGGTCCGTGATCTCCCGCGCGCCGGCCTCGGCCCGGCTGAACTCGGCGATGCCGCCCGCGTTGTCCGTGATCGGCCCGAACGTGTCCATCGCCAGGATGTAGGCGGTCGTCATGAGCATGCCCATCGTGGCAACGGCCGTGCCGAAGATGCCCCCGACGTTCCGACCGCCGGCATCCGTCAGGTTCGCCTGCGAGCCCAGCCAGTGGCTCGCGAAGAGGGCGATGCCGATCGACAATGCGGTGACGAACGTCGTCTCGAAGCCGACGGCAACCCCCGAGATGATGTTCGTGGCCGGGCCGGTCCGCGACGCTTCCGCGATCTCGCGGACGGGCCGGAAGGTGCCGGCCGTGTAGTACTGCGTGATGTATACGAAGGCGATCGACGTCGCCAGGCCGACCACGCCGCAGCCGAAGAAGTAGACCCAGGCGGGGACCCCGCTGGCACCGACCTGGCCGGGCGTCTGCATCATGATGTTCGTCACGAGGGCCAGGGCGGCGACCGACAGGAGGGTCGTCACCCAGTAGCCGCGGTTGAGCATGTTCATCGGGTTCTCGTCCTCGCGGCCGCGGACGAAGAAGATCGCGACGATCGTCGACAGGAGGCCGAACGCGCGGACGACCAGCGGGAAGAAGATCCAGGCCTCCGGATGCGGCCAGCCGGCGCTCGACGCCACGGCGTAGACCGCGACGCCCAGGATCATCGCCCCGATGTTCTCCGCGGCGGTGGACTCGAACAGGTCCGCCCCGCGGCCTGCGCAGTCGCCGACGTTGTCGCCGACGAGGTCCGCCACGACCCCGGCGTTGCGCGGATCGTCCTCGGGGATGCCCGCCTCGACCTTGCCGACGAGGTCCGACCCGACGTCGGCGGCCTTCGTGTAGATGCCTCCGCCGAGCTGGGCGAAGAGGGCGACGAAGCTGGCCCCGAAGCCGTAGCCGACGATGAGGAATGGCGCCTGGTTGGGGTTCGTCAAGCCGCCGAAGGCGACGAACATCCCGTATACGCCGAGCAGCGACAGGGCGACGACGAGGAAGCCCGAAACGGCGCCGCCGCGCATGGCGACCTGGACGGCTTCGACGAGGCTGCGCCGAGCGGCCGCCGCGGTCCGGACATTCGACTTGACGCTGATGTACATGCCGATGATGCCGGACGCCATCGAGCACGCCGCGCCGACGAGGAAGGCGACGCCGGTCCGGATGCCGAGGTCGATCCCGAAGATGTCCGTGTCCGCCACGGCCTTCGTCTCGAAGATCGTGATGACCGCCGCGATGACCACTGCGCCGACGACGGCGAGCGCGGAAATCGTCGTGTACTGGCGCCGGATGAAGGCGACCGCGCCCTCGAAGATCGTCCCCGCGACGTCCTGCATCTCCTTCGTCCCGCTGTCCCGGGCGAGCACGTCACGCGCGAGGTAGAGCGCGAACAGGATGGCGATGACGCCGGCGGGCAGGATGATCAACTGGAGCGCACTGGCGTCCAACATCGCG
>VBHW01000329.1:2097-2604 GCA_005881055.1 Chloroflexota bacterium | reverse complement strand
ATCCGGCCGTGCCACGGCCGCAGCAGGCCGGCGACGAGCTTGAGGAGCGTGCTCTTGCCGGCACCGTTCGGCCCGACCACCGCGAGGAGCGAGCCCGCCTCGATCGCCACGTCGACGTGCTCGAGCGCCGCGCGACCGTCGTATCCGGCGGATACGTCCGACAACCAGACGTCGGCGTGGGCTCGGGCATGGCCCGCATCCATCGCCGCGTCCACGGTGGCCAGCCGCCGTTCGGACGGGTGGTCGTGGGGATGCTCGTGCGGATCGAGCTGGGACGGCGACGTCGGCGTGGCCGTCGACGTGAGGTCCGGCTCTCCGGCCGTCGGGATCGTCATCGTCCGGAGCATCCTACCCGGCGACCGCCGGGTGCCGCATCCGCATCCGCCCCGTCAACTGACGGCCGGCGGGCCCGAGACGGCCCCCCGCGCTCCCCGCCTCAGGAGTCCCGTCCGCGGGCCGAGCCCGAGTGCGACGAGGAACAGCAGCGTCTCGACGAGGACGATGGAA
>VBHW01000329.1:0-2084 GCA_005881055.1 Chloroflexota bacterium | reverse complement strand
ACCGCCGCGAGCGCCACCGCGATCCCCATCATCTGCCCGAATCGGACGACGAGGAGCTGAGCCGTGGCCGCCGGCGTGACGAGCATCGCCACGACCATGATGATCCCCACCGCCTGGATGCTCACGACGATCGTCACGCCGAGCAGCGCGAGGAGCAGGTACTCGAGGACTGCGACCGGCAGGCCCGAGGCCGCCGCGCCGAGGGGATCGAACGTCGCGAACAGGAGCTCCTTGCGCATGACGAGGACGATCGCGAGCACGATCGCCCCGAGGATCCCGACCTGCAGCAGGTCGCCTGGGCTGATCCCCAGGACGTTGCCGAGGAGGTAGCCGAGGAGGTCGGCCACGTAGCTCTTGATCGTGCTGAAGAGCAGCACGCCGAACGCGAACATCCCCGCGAAGAGGACGCCCACGGACGTGTCGAAGCGCAGCTGGCTGCGCCGCGACACGAAGCCGATCGCGAGCGACGTCCCGACGGCCGCGATCGCCCCACCCACGTACAGCGGCGCGCCGACGAGATAGGCGATGACGAGTCCGGGCAGCGTGGCGTGGCTGACGGCGTCGCCAATGAACGCGAGGCCCTTCAGGACGACGAACGTGCCCATGACGGCGCAGACGATCCCGACGAGCACCGACGCGACGAGCCCGCGCTGCATGAACCCGTAGCTCAGTGGGTCGCTGACGAACCCGACGAGGTCCATCAGCGGTCGCGGCTCATGACCGGCTCACTTCAGCGCGTCGACGATGTGGTCGACGTTCCAGCGCATCAGGCCGAGGTACGTGTCGGCCGGGGCCGGCCCGAGGGCATCGTTGTACAGCGTCGTCACCACCTGTGTGATCCCGGCCTCCTGGGCGAGGGTCTGGGACAGCTTCGGGCTGAATTGTGCCTCTGAGAACACGGCTCGGACATGGGCCGCCTTGACCGTGTCGACGAGCGCCGCGAGGTCGGCGGCCGAGGGGTCCTGGCCGACGTTCTGGAGGATCACGCCGACGAGCTCGAAGCCGTAGTGCCTCGCGAAGTACGGGAAGGCGTCGTGGAACGTGACGAGCTTCCGGTTCTGGGGCGGGATCTGCTCGACCTTGCCCTTGAGCTCCGCATCGAGCGCGTCGAGCTGACCGCCGTAGGCAGCCGCCTTCGCCTCGTATGCCGCCTTCCCGGCGGGATCGAGCGAGGAGAGCTTCCCGACGATCGCCGGGAGGTAGTACCGCCTGACGAGGCTCGGGTCGAGCCAGAAGTGGGGGTTCTGCTCCCCGTTCACGGTGAGGGTCGGGATGCCGTCGCCGAGGACGAGCCGAGGTGCCTGGCCGCCGGTGGCGCTGAGCATCCGATCGAGGAAGTCGTCGAGGCCGACGCCGTTCGAGACGATGAGCCCGGCGCCGGCCAGCTTCCGGGCATCCTCGGGCTTGGGTTCGTAGTCCTCCGGGCCGACGCCCGGCGGGATGATCGAGGTCACCGAGATGCGGCTCCCGCCGACGTTCTGGACGATGTCGGCGAAGACCGTCGTGGTCGTCACGACCCTGAGGCCGGTCGAGGCGGCCGAGGGGGATGCGCCGCCCTGGCACCCGGCGACGGCCAATGCGAGCAGGGCGAGGATCAGGATTCCGCGCAGGGGCGGCGACAGCGTCACGTCGTGCTTCCCGGCGTGCGCGATGACCCGGGTCTCAGGCGCCGGTCGGGGAGCCGACGGGCGCCGTCCGGTCGCTGCCGACCGCCTTCTGGCAGCTCTTGCAGAGGCCGAACAGCTCGAGCCGGTGACGGTCGATGCGATAGCCCGTCCGCTTGGCGATCTTCTTCGTGATCGCCCGGATGCCGCGGTCGTCGATCTCGGTCGATCGGCCACAGCGCGAGCAGACGACGTGGTGGTGGTGCGCGGGCTCGCACACGACGTAGGCGTGATCGCCGGTCGGCAGGTCGATCCGCTCGACGACGCCGAGCTCCATGAAGAGCTCGAGGGCCCGGAACACCGTCGCGCGGCCGATGCCCGGCTGCCGGGACCGGGCGTCCGCCACGAGATCCGCTGCCGTGAAGTGGCCGTTCCGCTGGTCGAGTGCGCTCGCGACGATCCGCCGGGGCTCCGTCAGGC
>VBHW01000328.1 GCA_005881055.1 Chloroflexota bacterium | reverse complement strand
ATCGCCGATCGCCGCGCCGAGCGCGACCGCGTCTCGAAGCGGCAGAGAACGCCCGCGTGGCGTACGCCCACGGCGCTCGTCACGGAGGCCGCGGTCCTCGTCGGCCTCGTCCTCCTCGTCGTCTTCGTCATCAGGCCGGGAAGCGGGACGGGGACGCCGGCCGGATCGGGCGACCTGCCGCTCGGCCTCGTCCGCCCGCCGGTGACGATCCCCGCCGGGCTGGAGCACGACCGGTCGCTCGGAAGTCCCGGCGCGCCGGTCACCGTCGACGTCTG
>VBHW01000038.1 GCA_005881055.1 Chloroflexota bacterium | reverse complement strand
GCGATCGATGGAGCAGAACTTCCGCATCGCGAGCGACCTCGGCTACCTGCAGTACCCGCCCGACCAGATCGTCGCGAAGGACCGGATCGGCGAGGTCCCCGACGGGCGCCTCGTCATCGCGACGACCGGGGCGCAGGGTGAGCCGATGTCCGGCCTCGCCCGGATGGCAAACCGCGACCACCGCTTCGTCGAGATCCAGCCCGGCGACACCGTCATCGTCAGCGCGAGCCCGATCCCCGGCAACGAGGAGTACGTCGCGCGGACGATCGACAACCTCTTCAAGGCCGGCGCGAACGTCTTCTACCACACGATCAAGCGCGCGCACGTCTCCGGCCACGCGAGCCAGGAGGAGCTCAAGCTCATGCTCGGGCTGACGAAGCCGCGCAACTTCATGCCCATCCACGGCGAGTTCCGCATGCAGGTCCAGCATGGCCGGCTCGCCACGGAGACGGGCGTCGCACCCGAAAACGTCTTCATCATCGAGAACGGCACGCCGATCGAGATCGACTCGAGCGGCGCCGCTCGGCGCGGGCAGCCGGTCCCTGCCGGCTACGTGTTCGTCGACGGCCTCTCGGTCGGCGACGTCGGCGAGGTGGTCCTGCGCGACCGGCGCGCGCTGGCGAGCGACGGCATGTTCATGGTCGTCGTGACCGTGGACAAGCAGACCGGGCGTGTCATCGGCCGCCCTGAGATCATCACCCGCGGCTTCGTGCCCGCCAATGAGCGCGACCCGATCATCGAGACCACCGTCGGACGGGTCGTCGAGGCGATCGAGACACCCGGTGAGCACCTGAGCGAGATCGCCCTGCTGAAGGCCCAGATCAAGGACGCGGTATCGCGTCACCTGTTCGAGCAGACGAAGCGACGGCCGATGGTCTTCCCCGTCGTCGTGGAGATCTGAGGTGGCTGCACGCCGGCGACCGGCGGTGCGCCGGACGACGCGAACCCGCCGCCGGTCGGCGTTCGACTTCCCGAACGTCCAGCTGCCGCCCGAGGTCATCCGCTCGCTCGTCGGGCTGACCCTGCTCGTGCTGGGCATCGTCACGGCCATCATGCTCCTCCTGCCGGCCGAGCAGGGGACCCTGACGAACTGGGCGCGCACGGTCGTCCTCCCGAACTTCGGCTCGGGCCGCTGGCTCCTGCCGTTCTTCCTCCTCGGGGCCGGGGCGCTCATCGAGTGGCGGCCCCTCGGCAGTGGCTGGAAGACCCGCCTCGTCGCGGCCTTCATCGCCTATGCCGCGTTCCTCGGCCTCCTCGAGTTCCTGCCCGTCCGCGGTGGCGGCCGGATCGGGACGTTCCTCGCCGACGCCCTGAGCGGCATGATCACCCGGCCCGGCGCGTTCGTCGCGCTCACGGCCGTGCTCGTGGGCGGGATCCTCGTCGTGGCGAACGCCCGCCTGGCCGAGTTCGTCGGCGGCCTGCGCCGAGCGGCCGGAGGGGTGGGAGCCGCCGTCACGGCACCGCGGCCGGGAAACGGGAGCCCGGACGGCTCGCACCCCGAGCGGGCCGAGCGTATGCCGCCGGCCGGCCTGCGGCGTCCGGACGACGGGGGCGGCCGCCGGGGCGACATGCCGACCGCGATCCCGAGCGAGATCCCGATGAGCCAGACCGTGGTGACGGGCGCAGGCACGGCCGCCGGCCGGCCGGCGCGGACACCTCTGGGTGGCGGCCCCGTCCATGGCACGGCCCAGGGCTTCGGCCTCAGCAGCGCGCCAGTCGACCTCCTCGAGGCGGAGGACGCGACACAGCCGATCGACCGACCGTGGACCCTGCCGCCGGTGGAGCTGCTCTCGCCCCACATGGAGAAGCCGGTCAGCAGGGCCGATCACGCGACGAACATCCGGATCATCGAGGAGAAGCTGCGCAGCTTCGACATCCCGGCCGAGGTCATCGCCACGAACACCGGGCCGGTCGTGACGCAGTACGAGGTGCGCCCGGAACGCCACGTGAAGGTCTCGCGCATCGAGTCCCTCGCCGACGACCTGGCGATGGCACTCCGGGCACGCACGATCCGGATCGAGGCGCCGATCCCCGGCAAGGACGTCGTCGGCATCGAGATCCCGAACATCCAGAGCGAGGTCGTCGGCCTGCGGAAGGTCGTGGACGACACCGGCATGCTGGACACCGAGGGCCGCCTCTCGTTCGCCCTCGGACGCGACGTCTCCGGCAAGGCCTACGCGGTGGACCTCGCGAAGATGCCGCACCTCCTCGTGGCCGGAGCGACGGGATCCGGCAAAAGCGTCTCGATCAACGCGCTCATCACGAGCATCCTCATGCATGCGAAGCCGGACGAGGTCCGGATGATCCTCGTCGACCTCAAGCGGGTCGAGCTCGCGGCGTACGACAAGCTCCCGCACCTGCTCCAGCCGGTGATCGTCGAGGCACGCGAGGCGAAGGCCGCGCTCAACGGCGCCGTCCGCCAGATGGAGGAGCGCTACAAGGCGCTCGCCTCGAAGACCGTCCGCAACGTGGCGTCGTACAACGCCAATCCCGACGTCAGGCCGGAGGATCGCCTGCCGTACATCGTCATCGTCATCGACGAGCTGGCCGACCTGATCATGCACGAGGGCCGGAAGGTCGAGGATCCGATCGTGAAGATCGCCCAGAAGGCGAGGGCGGTCGGCATCCACCTCGTGCTCGCGACCCAGCGGCCGTCGGTGAACGTCGTGACCGGGCTCATCAAGGCGAACGTCCCGTCCCGGATCGCGTTCGCGATGGCGTCGATGATCGACAGCCGGACCGTCCTCGACGCACCGGGAGCCGAGGATCTCATCGGCCGCGGAGACATGCTCTTCCAGCCGGTCGACCTGCCACGGCCGATCCGTCTCCAGGGCGTGTTCGTGAGCGACGCCGAGGTCACGGCCGTCACCGGCCACTGGCGCGATCAGGCCGGCGGGCAGACGTTCTACGACGAATCGTTCCTCGCGTTCGGCGACGACGACGGGAACGGCGCGACGCAGTTTGGCTGGCTGGCGGCCGTCGCGGAGGACGACATGGTCGTCGAGGCCGCACAGCTCGTCACGACGCTCGGCAAGGCGTCGACGTCGATGCTCCAGACGAAGCTCAAGGTGGGGTTCAGCCGGGCGAGCCGGCTCATGGACGAGCTCGAGCGGCACGGGGTCATCGGTCCGCAGGATGCCCGTAACCCGGCCGTCCCGCGGATCGTCTACGGTCGCGACAACTGGCTCGTCGGCCGTGGCGAGGACGACCCGGACGACTGACGGCCAACGGCCGTAACGCGCGGGGGTCATCGGGTGGCAACCCGGCCGCATTTCCCCGATCGCGCGAGCGAGACGTTGGGCGCGGTCGGGTATCCTGAGCGCCACAGCGGGCATGGACGTGGTGCGCGGCGATCCGGCCCCGGAGGGACACCTGTAGCGAAATGACCACGCGAGACGAGGCCCGCCGCCGCGGCGACGTCCGATCGGACGCAAGCCGCGTGACGGTGACCCCGGAACCGCCGGCCAGCCTGCCGGAGCGCCTGCTCGCGGCGCGTGAGCGCAAGGGCGTCGATCTCTATCGCGCCGAGCGCGACACGAAGATCCGGGCGCGCTACCTCGGGGCCCTCGAGCGCGGCGACTACCGCGAGCTGCCGGGTGCCGTGTACACGAAGGGCTTCCTGCGCAACTACGCGCTGTACCTCGGCCTCGACCCGGACGACATCCTCATGCAGTGGCGCCGCGAGCGAGGCGACACCGCCGCCGTCAGCGAGCCGGTCATCGTCGTTCCCCGACCGCTGACCGCTCCCCGGCCGGGGCTGACGTTCTCGCCGGCGATCGTCGTCGCGGCGGTCATGACGGTCGTCCTCTTCGCGTTCGTCGCGTACCTGGGGATGCAGGTGCTGCGGTTCGCCCGACCGCCCACGATCACCGTCTCACAGCCGGCGACCGCGGTGAGCGACGTCGACGAGGACACGCCGAGCTACACGCTCCGCGGCACGACGATCCCGCGCGGCACGGTGAACATCCAGGATGCCCCGGACCATACGACGCAGGTCTCGGCGGGCGCGGACGGCTCTTGGACTCAGGACGTGACCCTGCGCCGTGGCCGCAACGACTTCACGGTGTGGGCCACGGACCCGGAAACGGGCAAGATCTCCGAGCAGAAGGTCCAGATCATCATCAACGTGCCCTTCTCGGTCGTGCAGGCGCCGACGCTGACGGTGGACTCGCCGGCGGACGGCGCGAGCTTCGAGAACGGGGCGATCCCGATCGGCGGAACTGCGACGAATGCCGCCCAGGTGGTCGTCTCGGCCACGTTTCTCGGCCCGGCGGCGCCGGCTAGCGGAGGTGCACCGGCCCCGTCACCTCGAGGACCATCCCCGGTCACCGTCCCGGTCGGCTCCGATGGCACGTTCTCGACCCCGTTCGAGCTCACGAGCGGGCGCTGGCAGATCACCGTCACCGCATCGAGCACCGAGGGCAAGACGACGGCGCTCCAGCGCTCGGTCACCGTCGCGTACAAGGGCGTGAACCTCGTCGTGACGATCCACGGTCGCGCCTGGCTGAAGGTGTGGGTCGACGGCGAGGTCGACCCGCGGGTCGGACCGGCCGGCCGCGTCTACGGCGACGGCAAGGTCGTGACGTTCACCGGCCAGCAGACGATCGAGGTCCGCACCGGATCGTCGGGGGCGACGTTCTTCACGCTCAACGGGACGTCGCTCGGTCGACTGGGCCAGTCGGGCATCCCGGAGACGTGGCTGTTCACGCGAACCGGGGCGCCCAAGCTGACCCAGCACCAGTAGCGGTCCGGCGGCGATGGCCCAGAGCGGTGCGCCGGCGGCCGAGCCCGCAGCGGAGGCTGGCGTGTCGAACGACCCGATTGAGGCGCTCGTCGACGCGGCGCGTCGGCTCCAGGGCGTCTGCATCGCTGCCGGCCTGACCGTCTCCGCTGCGGAGTCGTGCACGGGCGGGCTGCTCACGCACGTCCTCACCGAGGTGCCCGGCTCGTCCGGTTATCTCCTCGGAGGGGTCGTCTCGTACGCGGACACGGCGAAGATGGCCCTGCTCGGTGTTCCGGCCGAGCACCTGGCTGCGCATGGGGCCGTGAGCGCACAGGTCGCGCGGGCGATGGCCCAGGGTGCGCGCGAGCGGTTCGGCTCGGACCTGGCCGTCGCGATCACCGGCGTCGCCGGACCGGACGGCGGCAGCGACGCCAAGCCGGTCGGCCTGACGTACGTGGCGGTCGCCGACCCGGGCGGCGTCGAGGTCCGGCGCTTCGCGTGGAACGGCGATCGTGGCGCCAACAAGCGCGACTCGGCGGGGGCGGCGATCGACCTGCTGCTCGCCCGCGCGGAGGCCCTGGCGAGCGCGATCCATCCCTCGTCTTCAGAGGCTGCCGAGCGACCCTCGCCTCCCGACGAAGCGGTCGGGGAGTGACCCGCGCGCCGACAGCGATCGGGGCGGGTCTCGCCCCCGCCCGAACCCCGCGACCGATCCAACCCGGCGAGCGCATCCATGTCGTGGGAGCGGCCGGGGCGGGCGCGAGCGGCGCCGCATTGCTGGCCCGGGCCGCCGGCGCGATCGTCGACGGCTGCGACCTCGCGCCGATCTCGCCGTACACGGTGGCGCTTGCGGCCGAGGGCATCGCCGTCCTCGAGGGCCACGATCCGGCGCATGTCACCGACGGACCCCGGCCGGATCGGCTCGCTGTTACGAAGGCGCTCACCGCGGTGGCCCCCGATCACCCGGAGCTGCGCGCGGCACGGGCCCTGCGCGTGCCGATCGAGCCGTGGCAGCAGGTCGTCGCGGACGCGGCCGTCGGGCGGACGCTCATCGGGGTCGCGGGCACGCACGGCAAGAGCACGACGGCGGGCTGGCTCGTTCACGTCCTCGTGGCCGCCGGCCTCGACCCGTCGGCATTCGTCGGCGCGCTGCTCCCGGCGCGCGTGACCGGCGGAGCCCCGGCGACGGCTCGAGTCGGAGCGGGCCCCGCATTCGTCGTGGAAGCGGACGAGTACGCCGGGAACTTCGACGCGTATCGGCCGGCCCTCGCGATCGTCACGAACGCGGAGTGGGACCACCCGGACGTCTTCGCCGATCGAGGCGCGGTGGTCCAGGCTCTCGCGGAATGGCTCGAGGCGGCCGCATCGGCCTCGTCGTCGGCGTCCGCACCACCCTCGGCGCCCGCGCCCGTCCTCGTCGCGAACGTGGCCGACCCGGGCGTGCAGGACCTCGTCGGGAGGCTGGGTCGCTGGCCGGGGACGGTCATCGCGACCGCGATTGTGGAGACGTCGGCCCAGCGCCTCGCCGGGTACGCGCGTGGCATGGCGGAGCAGTACGCGACCGCCGGGGGGCCGGCTCGGGCGGTCATCGGCAGGATCGTTCGTGCGGACGCCGACGGCACGACGATCGAGGTGACCGGCCTCGACGCACCGATCGGCGAGGGCTCGATCCGCCTGCTCACCGCGGGCAGGCACAACGCGTCGAACGCCCTGGGTGTGGCTGCGGCCGCGAGCGTCCTCGACGTGCCCTGGCCCGCGCTCCGGGACGGCCTCGCCTCGTTCGAGGGGGTCGGGCGTCGCCTCGAGCGCAAGGGGGAGGCAGCCGGCGTCGTCGTCTACGACGATTACGGTCATCACCCGACGGCGATCCGCGAAACGCTCCGCGCCGTCCGGCAGCGCGAGCCCGGTCGCCGGGTCTGGGCCGTGTACGAGCCGTTGACGTTCCACCGGACGGCCGCCCTCCTCGACGACTTCGCCGCAGCCCTGGGGGAGGCGGACGGCGTCGCGATCGCCGACATCTGGGCCGGTCGCGATCCCGACACGACCGTCGCCACGGCGCGGGGCCTGGCCGATGCCGTGGCGGCTGTCAATCCGGAAGCGGAGGTTGCCGCGCCCGGATCGGTCGAGTCGACCGCCGCCTGGCTGGCCGACCACGTTCGTACCGGCGACGTCGTCCTCGTCATGGGCGGAGGCCGGAGCTATCGGATCGGCGAGCTCCTGCTGGAGCGCCTGGCCTGACGGACGCGCAGGCCGCCAGCGCGGGGGACCGCCGCTCGTTCGAGAAGGACGCAACGCGCGTCATCGGGCCTCGCCGGGTACGATGGCGCCCGGCCGCCCGCGTCCCGGGGGAGGGGAAGGCCGACCGTGCACCCAGGATGCAGGAGGTTCGATGGCCGGCGACGTCTCGTTCGACGTGGTCAGCGAATTCGACGACCAGGAGCTCCGCAACGCCCTCGACCAGGTGCGTCGAGAGGTCCAGCAGCGGTACGACTTCAAGGGCGTCACGGTCGACCTCGCCCAGGGCAAGACCGAGATCACGCTGCTGACGGACGACGAGCACCGCGCGGCGGCGATCAAGGACCTCGTCCAGTCGAAGGCGGTGCGTCGGGGACTGAGCCTGAAGATCTTCGACTGGGGGAAGGTCGAGCCGGCCGGTGGCAACAAGGTCCGCCAGATCATCGGGCTGCGGAAGGGCCTCGACGACGATCTCGCGCGGAAGATCACGAAGCTCATCCGCGACGAGTACCCGAAGGTCAAGTCTCAGGTCCAGGGCGACGCGGTTCGCGTGTCGGGCAAGAGCAAGGACGAGCTGCAGCGGGTCATCATCCGCCTGCGCGAGCTGGACGAGGCCGTGCCCCTGCAGTTCCAGAACTATCGTTGAGCAGCGTGACGGACGAGGGCGCCGCCAGCGCGCCGACGCAGGCGCAGCTGCGCCCAGATCAGGACGTCGCCGGGGCGAACGAGCCTGGGGCCGACGTCACGCTCGCGGCCGATCCGGCGAGCGTCGGTCCATCTGCGGCTGTGCCTCCGCCTTCCGTCATGCCTCCGGCTCCTGCGACGCCCGCGGCCCCGGCGACGCTTCCGGCCTCGGCGACGCCTCCGGCCGCAGCGACACCTCCAGCCGCCACGACGCCTCCGCCCGCAGCGACACCTCCGGCCGCCACGACGCCTCCGCCCGCAGCGACACCTCCGGCCGCCACGACGCCTCCGCCCGCGGCGCCACCTCCGCCCGCGGTTGCGGCCGAGGCCGCGGAGCCTGACGAGGGGCCGGCTGCCGAAGAACGGCCGGCGCCCGAGGAGGCCGCCCCTGCTCCGGAGCCTCCCGCCGCGCCGCGCTCAGCAGGCCGGTTCGTCGCGGACGCGCTCCATGCGGCAGGCGTGCGCGTGGCCTTCACGGTCCCCGGCGAGAGCTTCCTCGGGCTCCTCGAGACGCTCGGCGACGCGGGGATCCGGGTGGTCGGGACGCGCCACGAGGGCGGGGCGGCATTCATGGCCGAGGCGTACGGGCAGCTGACCGGCCGTCCGGCGGCGTGCCTGGCCACCCGGGCAGTGGGGGCCTCGAACCTCGCGATCGGAATCCACACGGCGCGCGCCGACTCGACGCCCTTGTTCGCCATCGTCGGACAGGTGCCGCGTGCCGTGCGCGGCCGGGAGGCCTTTCAGGAAGCCGACCTGGCCGGCTCGATCGGACGTCTCGCCGCCCACGCGGTCGAGGTGGACGACGTCGCGCGGCTCCCGGCCGCCATGGCCGAGGCGTCCCGGATCGCGCTGGGGGGACGCCCCGGGCCGGTCGTCATCGCGTTGCCCGAGGACATCCTCGACGAGATGATGCCCGAGGGGGCATCAGTGGCGCGGGCGGGAAGGAGCCGTCCGCCAGAGCCCGACCCCGACGTGGTGCGGTCGGCCCTGCGACGCCTTGCCGCCGCAGAGCGTCCCCTCATCCTCGCGGGCGCCGGGGTGCTCCGCTCACGCTCCTCGAGCGACCTCGTCCGTCTCGCGGAGATCCTCGAGATCCCGGTCGTCGCCTCGTGGCGGCGGGCGGACGTCTTTCCGAACGACCACCCGCTCTACCTCGGGATGGCCGGCCTGGGGGCACCCGCGACGGTTCGCGACCGGCTCAGCCGGGCCGACGTCCTCCTCGTCGTCGGCAGCCGGCTCAACGAGATCACGACGTACGGCTACGAGGTGCCCGCCGAGGGGCAGAGCTGGATCCACGTCGATCTCGAGCCCCGGTCGAGCACGGGAAGCCCGCCGACGCCCGACCAGTCGGTGCCGTCCGACGCGCGGACGTTCCTGCGCATGGCGGCCCGCTTGCTGGCGGGTGCCGTCCACGATCGGGCCCGGCTCGACGACCGTCGCGTGGCAAACGCAGCGGATCATGCGGCATGGGAGGCCGCCGCGGTCGTCGATCAGGGCGAGTGGGATGGCCCCGGCGTCCATCCCGGCCGGATCGTGGCGACGCTCGGGCGGATGCTGCCGCCGGAGGCGATCCTCACGACCGACGCGGGCAACTTCGCCGGATGGCTCGCGCGCGGCTATCGCTGGCACCGCCCCGGCACGTTCCTCGGGCCGACGTCGGGCGCGATGGGCTACGGACTGCCGGCCGGGATCGCCGCGGCGCTCGTGCATCGCGACCGGCCGGTCGTCGCCCTTGCCGGCGCTGGCGGAGCGGCGATGACCCTGTCCGAGCTCGAGACGGCCGTCCGCGAGCGCCTCCGGGTCGTGCTGCTCGTCTTCGACAACCGG
>VBHW01000327.1:1036-3688 GCA_005881055.1 Chloroflexota bacterium | reverse complement strand
GAGCGGCCGTTCCGCGTGATCGGCCGCGACCCGCTCTCCGACCTCGCGGTCCTGCGGGTCGAGGGACCGCTCCAGGCGGCGACGCTCGGTGATGCGGCACGGCTGCGTGTCGGGCAGCTCGTCGTGGCGATCGGCAACCCGCTCGGGTTCGCCGGCTCGGTGACGGCCGGCGTCGTGTCTGCCCTCGGGCGATCGCTGGCCGCGCGGGACGGACGCGCGAGCCGCCTCGTCGAGAACGTCATCCAGACCGACGCGGCGCTCAACCCGGGCAACTCCGGCGGGGCGCTCGCCGATTCGGCGGCGCGGGTCATCGGCATCAACACCGCCGTCGCGGGCATCGGCCTGGGCCTGGCAGTGCCGATCGACCGCGCGACGCAGCGGATCCTCAGCGCGCTCATGAAGGACGGGCGTGTCCGCCGAGCGTTCCTCGGCGTCGTCGGGGGGACGCGTCCATTGCCGCATGGCCTCGCCGTCGACCTCGGCCGTCGGCGGGGCCTCGAGGTCGTCCAGCTCCTCGATGGCAGTCCGGCGGCACGTGCGGGCATCCGCCCCGGCGACGTCATCCTCGACGTCGACGGCACTCCCGTCGAAGGCGTCGGCGACCTCCAGCGCCTGCTCGACGGCGGGCTCATCGGCCGGGCCGTGGGCGTCCGCCTGGCCCGCGACGGCCGCACGGTCGAAGTCGGCCTCACCCCGACCGAGCTCACCGACCGGGCCTGACACAGACCGCGTCCGAGCCACGCCGGGGCGCCAACCAACCATCGCGCCGTCGAGCGCGGTACGCTCTCCGGAGCCCTGACCGGCGCCGTCGCCGTCGGACGTCGTGCTCCGTGGAGGACGTGCCGATGACTCTCCGCCCCTTCGCAACCCCCGCCCGCCACCCGTGACGTCTACGGAGGTCGCTCCACATGGTTCGTCGGGCGTCCCGCCCTATGGCGCGCGATCGGACGTCGGGAGGGTCCGCGATGTCAACGAGGACCGCTTCGTCGTCCACCCGCCCCTGTTCCTCGTCGCGGACGGCATGGGCGGCCAGAACGCGGGAGACGTCGCTGCCGGGATGACGGCCGACATGCTCGAGGCCGCCGTCGTCGACGGGACGATCGCGACGCCGGCGGACCTCCGCTCCGCGATCGAGCGGGCCAACAGGGCGGTCCACGACCGGGCGGCGACCGACGACGACCTCGCCGGGATGGGCACGACGTGCACGGCGATGCTCATCGTCGGGTCCCGGATCCACCTCGCTCACGCCGGGGATTCGCGTGCGTACCTGCTGCGCGACGGCGGCCTTCGCCAGCTGACGGTCGACCATACGCTCGTCCAGCGGCTCGTCGACGAGGGCCGGGCAAGCGCCGAGGACGTCGCGAGGCATCCACAGCGCAACGTCATCCTCCGCGCCGTAGGTGCGGCGGCCGACCTCGAGGTCGAGGAGCTCGATGTCGATATCCGGCCGGGCGATCGCGTCCTCCTCTGCTCGGACGGCCTGACCGGAGCGGTGCCGACGGACGAGATCGCGGCCACGCTCCGGGATGTGGCCGATCCAGCCGCGGCGGCGGCGCGCCTCGTCGACCTGGCGAACGCCGCGGGCGGAGCGGACAACGTCACGGCGATCGTCGTCGATCCGGAGCGCGTGACCGGGACGTCGCCCGGGGCGGTCCCGAGGCGGCGCGAGCCGTGGCGTCGCCGATTCGTCGGCGCGGCGCTGGCGATCCTCGCGGCGGTCGTCCTCGCCCTCGCCGCGGCCCGCCAAGTCACGGCTCCGGCCGTGCCAGTCACGCCCCCACCAACCACGACCCCCGGCCCGGCCAGCCCGTCCGTCGCCCCGAGCATCCCAGCAAGCCCCTCCCCGGCCGTGCCGAGCCAGAGCGTCGCCTCGCGTTCCGTGCTCGCCTCGGACGTGTCCGGGGGACCAGCCTCGGGAAGATCGGCCTCACCCAGCGCGTAGGCGATCACCTCGGCGCTCGACAGGCCCGCTCCCTGTTCCCAGATCCGCCGCGCCTCGGGATCGTCGGCCGGCAACTCGGGCCACACCCAGTCGAGGTACTCGAGGGTCGTCGTGATGAGGTTCGTCCCGGCCTGCTCGTTGAGGCGTTCCGCCGCCCCGGCCAGGCGCCACATCCGGTCGAGGTCGCCGCGGGCACGGGCAGCGATCGCGAAGTCGGCCAGGAGGATGACGATGCCGCTCGTGTCGCCGGCGGCCGCGAACAGGCGGAGCCCCTCGCCGAGCGTGCGGGCGGCATCCTCGTGGAGCCGTTCGTGGACGTCGATCAACCCGAGGAGATGGAGCCCCCATGCGAGACCGAACGCGTCGCCGCGCGCCCGCTGGCTCGCGATGCTCGCGTCCGTGTACCGCCTGGCAAGTGGCAGGTCGCGATCGGCGATCGCCGAGAACGCGAGTGCCCAGTTCACGCTGGCGATCCCGGCCTCGTCGCCGAGGTCGGTGTAGAGCGCCAGCGCCTCCTCGAACCAGGGGCGGCCGAGCCGGAAGACGTCAGTCTGCTCGCGCAGCCCGGGCTGCGACGCGAACCCGAAGTTGTAGAGGGCCTCGGCGAGGATCGGGCGGTCGCCGCTTCGACGGGCCTGCTCGAGCGCCTGTGCGTATAGCGCGTTCGTCCGGTCGAACTCCGCGCGCCAGTAGTGGACGCCGCCCGCCGC
>VBHW01000327.1:0-839 GCA_005881055.1 Chloroflexota bacterium | reverse complement strand
GCGCCGTTCGGCCCCGTCAGGTTTCCAGACAGGCCCTCGACGACGGCGAGGAATGCCGCTGCGTGGCGCGCGCGCAGCTCGTCCTCCTCGCCCGCGCCCGTCAGGCGCTCCGCGGCGTACTCGCGGATCGTCGCGAGCATCGTGAACCGTGGCTCCTCGTCGGACGTCAGCAGGCTCCGCACGAGGCTCTTCTCGGCGAGGGATGACAGTCCCTCGAGGACGTCGCGACGGAGCTCGGACACCGGTCCGCAGACGACGTCCGCCTCGGTCAACCGAGCTCCGGCCGCGAAGACGCTGAATCGTGCGAACAGCCGCCGATCGGGCTCGTCGAGCAGGTCGTGGCTCCAGTCGATCGCCCCGCGGAGCGTCTGCTGGCGCGCCGGCACGTCGCGCGCTCCTCCGACGAGCAGGCTGAGCCGGTCGTCGAGGCGGGCGAGGAGCGCGCTCACGGGAAGGACCTTCACCCGCGCGGCCGCGAGCTCGATCGCGAGGGGCAGGCCGTCCAGGCGGAGGACGATCTCGACGACCGCCTCGGCGTTCGCGTCCGTGAGCCGGAACGTCGGTTGCGCGGCCATCGCCCGTACGACGAACAGGCGCACGGCCTCGGAGCGGAGCGCCTGGTCCGCCGATACCACGCCGCCGGGTTGCGGGAGGCCGAGCGGCGGGAC
Organism: Chloroflexota bacterium; assembly: GCA_005881055.1. Classification (GTDB taxonomy): domain Bacteria; phylum Chloroflexota; class Limnocylindria; order Limnocylindrales; family CSP1-4; genus C-114. Next base: position 171 of record VBHW01000327.1, on the reverse strand, counting down.
GGGGAACTCCTGCTCGCCCGACACGCGCAAGGGCACGCGGCTCGTCACGAGGACCTTCAGGTCGGGCGCCTCACGCAGGAGGCGACTGACGGCCGGTGCTGCCACGACGATCTGTTCGAAGTTGTCGAGCACGAGGAGGATGCGGCGCCGTGCCGCGAAGTCGATCACGCG
>VBHW01000326.1 GCA_005881055.1 Chloroflexota bacterium | reverse complement strand
GATCGACGTCTACGACCCGGGCGGCATCTACCAGCTGTACGTCACCGCGCTGCAACCGGCCGGTTTTGGAGACCTCGCGCTCCGCTTCGAGGCGCTCAAGGCGCGGCTTGCGGCCGAGGGCCTGTTCGAGTCCGCCCGCAAGCGCCCGCTGCCGACGCGTCCCGCCGTCATCGCCGTCGTGACGAGTCCGACCGGGGCTGTCTGGCACGACGTCCGGACGGTCCTCGCCCGGCGCTGGCCGCTCACGCGGGTCGTCCTGTCACCGTGCCTCGTCCAGGGCGACGGTGCGCCGGCCAGCGTCGTTCGCGGGCTCGGCCGCGTGGATCGCTGGGCTGAACGCTGCCGCATCGAGGGCCGGCCCGGCGATGCCCCGCAGGTCACGATCCTCGCCCGCGGCGGGGGATCGCTCGAGGACCTGTGGGCATTCAACGACGAGGCCGTCGTACGGGCGGTTGTCGGCCATGGGCGACCGCTCGTGTGTGGCGTGGGCCACGAGACCGACGTGACGCTCGCGGACTTCGCCGCGGACGTCCGGGCGCCGACCCCGTCCGCCGCGGCCGAGCTCGTCGTTCCCGACCGCGCCGACCTCGCCTTCGCACTCGAGGGGAGTGCCCGCCGCCTCCACGGACTGACGGTCGCGCGCCTGGCGGCCGCCGGACGCGAGGTGGCGAACGAGCGACGGGCGATCGATCGCCTCCACCCGGCGGCGCAGCTGGCGCAGGCGCGCGAGCGCGCCGGTGGGCTGCTCGACCGTGCCAGCGCGGCGATCGGTCGACGCCTCGCGGCGGACCGTTCGGCTCATCTCGGCGCGACGAGTCGCCTCGGCCCGATCATCGCGGATCGGCTCAGGCGCGATCGGGAACGGCTCGACCGGGCGGCGCGCGTCCTGCCGATGCTGTCCACGGCCCGGGTCGCCGCGGCGGCGGGAGCGCTCGCAACGGCATCGGCGGCCCTCGGCGCGCTCGGGCCCCAGGCGACGCTCGATCGCGGCTACGCGATCGTCCGCCGGGCGAGCGACGGCCGCATCGTCCGCGACCCGGCCGAGGCTCCGGCCCTGTCGCGGCTTCGCGTCAGGGTCGCCCGTGGCGGGCTGTCCGCGACGGTCGACGTCGACGCCGGTACGGCACCCGACTGACCGCGCGTGGACTTCGTCGCGATCGCGCTCATCGCGGTCATCGCCGTGGTCGTCGGAGCCGGCGTTGGTATCCTCGTCGCACGGCGCATGGACCGTTGGCAGTCGAACGGAGATGAGCGGCAGCGTGACGAACCCGACGAGCGCTCCTGAGCGCGCAGACCGACCCGCGGCCGACCCCGTGTCGAGCCCGCCGGCGGTGGACGGCCTGGCATTCGACGACGCGCTCGCCGAGCTCCAGCGGACGGTCGCCGAGCTCGAGGCCGGCGGCCAGTCGCTCGAGGCATCGATCGCCCTCTACGAGCGGGGCGTCGCGCTCCACGAACGATGCGCCCGCCTCCTGGCCGAGGCGGAGCTGCGCGTCCAGCGCCTCGTCGAGCGAGCCGGTGGCGCGCTCGCGGCCCTCGACGTCCGCGCAGATAAGAGCGACGAGGAGTAGCGCCGCCCCGCCTCCCGCACCCAAACAACTTGCGCGCCCGTAGTAGCATGTATGACGGGCGCGAGGGGTGACGAGGCGCTAGACTCGCTGGCGACCTCGCGCATCGCCGACGGGCGAACGCAACGAAATCAACCGACGAATCATCCCGATCCGGGGCTCGACCGTATCCACAGGCGGCCGAGGTCGAGCGTCCACTCGGCCGCCCGTCTGTGCAGGGCGAGCCCGCAGACCGCACCTGGAGCAGACCAGATGGCAATCCTGCCGACGCTCACCGGCCCCGCCGACCTGCGAGGCCTCACCGAGGCCCAGCTGACGGAGCTGGCGGCGGAGCTCCGCCAGACGATCGTCTCGACGGTGGCGCGCACGGGCGGCCACCTCGGCAGCTCGCTCGGCGTCGTCGAGCTGACGATCGCCCTCCATCGCCTCCTCGACTCGCCGCGCGACAAGATCGTCTGGGACACCGGCCACCAGGCGTATCCGCACAAGCTCCTGACAGGCCGGCTCGATCGCTTCGGGTCGCTCCGCCAGATCGACGGCGTGGGTGGGTTCCCGCGTCGCATGGAGTCGCCGCACGACGTGTTCGACGGCGGCCATGCGGGGACGGGGCTCTCGATCGCGGATGGGCTCGCGACCGCCCGTGACCTCCGCCACGGGATGGAGCAGATCGTCGTCGTCGTCGGCGACGCCGCGCTCATGAGCGGCCTGTCGCTCGAGGCGCTCAACGACATCGGCCAGCGCCACCTCAACGACAACGAGATGTCGATCAGCCCGACGGTCGGCGCGCTGTCGAACTACCTCTCGACGATCAAGCTCTCCTCGGCCTGGCAGCAGAGCAAGAGCGCCTACGACCGTGCGATCGAGCGGCTGCCCGTCGTGGGCGGGACCGCCCTCGAGCTGTCCCAGCGACTCCGTCGCTCGGTCGTCCAGTTCATCCAGCAGCCGGGCGGACTCTTCGAAGACCTCGGGATCACGTACATCGGCGTCGTCCCCGGGCACGACATCGGCGCGCTGACGACGACGATCAGGCGCGCGCTCCGACTGAAGGGGCCGGTCCTCGTCCACGTCCGGACGCAGAAGGGCCGCGGCTACCAGCCGGCGGAACGCGACCAGGTGAGCTTCCACGGCGCCGCTCTCCCGCCGATGCCGACC
>VBHW01000305.1 GCA_005881055.1 Chloroflexota bacterium | reverse complement strand
CACCACGTCCTCGACGAGCTCGCGCAGCTCGGGGTCGATGTCGTCGTAGACCGCCAGCTGACCGGGGTTGACGATGCCCATGTCCATGCCGGCGGCGATCGCGTGGTACAGGAACACCGAGTGGATCGCCTCGCGGACACGGTCGTTACCCCGGAACGCGAAGCTCACGTTCGACACGCCGCCGCTGACGAGGGCGCCCGGCAGCTCGGCCTTGATCCGCCGGGTCGCCTCGATGTACGAGATCGCGTACTCCGCGTGGGCCTCGATCCCGGTGGCGATCGCGAAGATGTTCGGGTCGAGGACGACGTCCTCGGGCGCGAACCCGCCCTTCTCGATGAGCAGCCGGTAGGCGCGGGCGGCGATGCCGACCTTCCGATCGACTGTGTCCGCCTGGCCCTCCTCGTCGAAGGCCATGACGACGACCGCGGCGCCGTATCGGCGGACGAGCCGGGCCTGGCGCAGGAACTCCTCCTCGCCCTCCTTGAGGCTGATCGAGTTGACGACGCTCCGGCCCTGGAGGCACTTGAGGCCGGCCTCGATGACCGAGAACTTCGAGGAGTCGACCAGGACCGGGACGCGGCTGATGTCGGGCTCAGCAGCGATCAGGCGGAGGAAGCGCGACATCGCCTCGGCCGAGTCGAGCATGCCCTCGTCCATGTTCACGTCGATCGCCTGCGCGCCGTTGGCGACCTGGTCGCGCGCCACCTCGACCGCCTCGGTGAAGCGGCCCTCGAGGATCTGGCGGGCGAACGCCCGCGAGCCGGTGACGTTCGTCCGCTCGCCGATGTTCACGAAGAGCGTGTCCGGGCCGATGACGAGCGGCTCCAGGCCGGACAGGCGGGTGAGGTGGTCGGGCGCGGGTGGCACTCGCGGGGAGAGGCCGCGGACGGTCTCGGCGAACATGCGGATGTGGTCCGGCGTCGTGCCGCAGCAGCCACCGACGATGTTCAGGAGGCCGCTCCGCGCGAACTCGCCGAGGACCTCGGACATCGCCTCGGGCGTCTCGTCGTATCCGCCGAACTCGTTGGGCAGGCCGGCGTTGGGATAGACGCTGATCGGCAACGGGGCGACGCGGCTGAGCTCCTGGACGAACTGCCGCAGCTGGCGGGGGCCGAGTGAGCAGTTCAGGCCGACGGTGAGCGGCTGCGCGTGCATGACGCTCGCCCAGAACGCCTCGGTCGTCTGCCCGGTGAGCGTCCGTCCGGAGAGGTCGACGATCGTCCCGCTGATCATCACCGGCCAGCGCTCACCGAGCTCGTCGAACACGTCCTCGAGCCCGAAGATCGCTGCCTTGCCATTGAGCGTGTCGAAGATCGTCTCGACGAGGAGGATGTCGGCGCCGCCCTCGATGAGGCCGTGGGCCGCCTCGGCGTAGGCCGCGGCCAGCTCGTCGAAGGTCACGTTGCGGGCCGCGGGGTCGTTCACGTCCGGCGAGATCGAGGCGGTGCGGTTCGTGGGACCGAGCGAGCCGGCGACCCAGCGCGGCCGCGGGTCGCCCATCGTGTCGGCCGCCGCCTCGGCCTCGTCGGCGGCCGCACGCGCGAGCCGGGCCGCGGCGACGTTCATCTCCCGCACGAGATTGACCGTGCCGTAGTCGGACTGCGAGATCGCGTTCGCGTTGAACGTGTTCGTCTCGATGATGTCAGCGCCCGCCGCGAGGTAGTCGTCGTGGATCGCCCGGACGATCTCGGGCCGCGACAGGCACAGGAGGTCGTTGTCGCCACGCACGTCGCGCGGGATCTCGCTCCGGTCGGCGAAGCGCTCGCCCCGGAAGCCCGCCTCGTCGAGGGTGTGTCGCTGGATCATCGTGCCCATCGCGCCGTCGAGGACGAGGATCCGCTCGCCGAGGGCCGCACGGAGCGCGGCCCGGCGTCGCTCCCGGACGTCGGCGGTGGTC
>VBHW01000028.1:10149-19983 GCA_005881055.1 Chloroflexota bacterium | reverse complement strand
CTCGCCCAGGGGACGCTGCAGCTGCTCTGGGAGCTCGAGGGCGCGCTCGCCGAGATCGCAGGGATGCGCGCCGTCACGCTCCAGCCGGCGGCCGGCGCCCAGGGCGAGCTCACCGGCATCCTCATGATCCGGGCCCACCACCGGGCGCGTGGCGACCTCGAACGATCCGAGGTCCTCGTGCCGGACAGCTCGCACGGGACGAACCCGGCGACCGCGACGATGGCCGGCTTCCGGACGATCACGGTCCCGTCCGCGAAGGACGGCGGCGTCGACATCGCCGCGTTCGAGGCGGCGCTCGGGCCGCGCACGGCCGCGGTGATGATCACGAACCCTTCCACGCTCGGCCTGTTCGAGTCGCGGATCGGCGACCTCCTCGAGGCGGTCCACGCCGCGGGCGCCCTGGCGTACATGGACGGCGCCAACCTCAACGCGATCCTCGGCCGCTTCAAGCCCGGCGAGGCGGGCTTCGACGTCATGCACTTCAACGTCCACAAGACGTTCTCGACGCCGCACGGCGGCGGCGGGCCGGGAGCCGGCCCGGTCGGGGTCGGCGAGACCCTCCTGCCGTACCTGCCGGCGCCGCGAGTCCTCCGCGAGGCTGACGGCACGTTCCGCCTCGAGCGACCCGGGGAGCGGCCGACGACCATCGGCCGCTTGCGCAGCTTCGTCGGCAACACCGGGGTCCTCGTGCGCGCGTACACGTACATCACCGCGCACGGCGCGAGCGGGCTGCGCGAGGTGAGCGACGACGCGGTCCTCGGCGCGAACTACCTCAAGCACCGGCTCGCGGGCACGTACGACATCCCGTACGACCGCGCGTGCAAGCACGAGTTCGTCGCGTCGGCGGCCTCGCTCCGCAGGGAGACCGGCGTGCGCACCCTCGACATCGCGAAGCGGCTCATCGACCATGGCTTCCACCCGCCGACGGTCTACTTCCCGCTCATCACCGAAGAGGGCATGCTCATCGAGCCGACCGAGACCGAGTCGGTCGAGACGATGGACGCGTTCGCCGACGCGCTCATCACGATCGCCGCCGAGGCGCACAGCGACCCCGCCACGGTGACGAGCGCGCCTCACACGGCACCCGTGCGGCGGCTCGACGAGGCGACCGCGGCGCGCCAGCCGAACCTCCGCTGGCGGCCGATGACCGGCGCCGAGACGCCCTGTCCCGATTGAGCACGAGCGGATGCGCGCACGCACCAGCGATGAACCCCCGCGACCGATCCCCCGTATCGTGATAATGGACGTGGGCCTTGCCCACCCGTCGGAGGCTGGATGACAGACCATCCCGCCGGGCGTACGGCAGCCGAGCCGCTCGGAGCGGCTTCGGCGGACGAGTTGGCCGGATGCCCGGACGACGTGCTCATCAGGCGCCTCCAGGCCGGCGACCTCGATGCGTTCGAGGCGCTCTTTGCGCGTTACCGCACGCCGATCTACCGCACCGCGTACGCGATGACCGGCGACCCGCACTTCGCCGAGGAAGTCCTCCAGGACACGTTCGCACGCGCGTACCAGCGGCGGGCGATCCTGCGGACCGACATGTCGCCGCTCGGCTGGCTCCATCGCGTCGCGCTGAACCTGTGCTACTCGCGCCTCGATCGACGCCGGCTCAAAGCCGAGCCGATCGACGACTCGGAGGCCGGGCTCGTCCGCGACGGTGACGGCGAGCCGCCCGAGCACGCAGAGCGGATGGAGCTGCAGGCGATCGTCAGGGACGGCATCGCCGCGCTCGCCCCGAAGCACCGCAGCGTCGTCGTCCTCTATTACCTCCACGGGTTCTCGCTCCAGGAGACATCGACGCTCCTCGACGTGCGGCTCGGGACCGTGAAGTCCCGACTCCACTACGCGCTGCGCAGCCTGCGCCTCCAGCTCGAGGGCGACCGCCGCTTCGGCGGCGCCTACACCCCGCCGGCCCCGGCCCAGCACGTGGAGGCGGAGGCCCGGCCGACGTGATCGGCATGCGCGCCCTGGCCTGCCGCCGGCACCGCGCCGCGCTGGTCGCCTTCGCCGACCGCCGCGAAGACGGCCCAGTGGTCCGCGCCGCCCTCGCGCACCTCGATCGCTGCCGCGCGTGCGAGGCCGACCTCGCGGGCATCGCGCTGACGATCACCGCGATGCGCCGCACGTTCGACCAATCGCGCCACGCCGTGCCCCGGCCCGATGCCTGGCCCCGCCTCCGGCACCGGGTCACCCGGCCGTCCGGCGCGGGCCGCTGGGCCGCACCGTGGGGTGCGGTGGCGAGCGCCGCACTCGTCGTCGCGTTCGCGGCGCCGATCGCCATGCATCCGCCGCAATACCCCGCGCTCGACGGGCTTGGCGTCGAGCCGACGACGGTCGGCCTCTCCGAGCTCGTGGAGCGCGCCGACCAGGCGGCCGAACGGCGGTTCCTCCGTGCGATGCCCCGGGGCCCGTCGCCCGTGACGACGCAGGTCGTCGCGGCGCCCCGACGCATGTACCCCGACAACTGGCGACCACCGACCCGCAGCCAGACGCCTCCGCCGAAGACGAACTGATGCGGGCAGTGAACGGAAGGAGGTGCGCCCAGGACGCGGTTCTGGCGATTTGACACGCCAAACCCGCGTCCCCATAGTACCGGCAGCGCAGGGCCGCCCATGGCGATCACCTGTCGTGATCCTTCGTCCTCCGTGCCGGAGGAGGCACTCCTGATCGGGGAGTCTTCGAGAGCGACGAAGCGCGATGCGGCGGGCGGGCTCTGACAGTGGGAGACCAGGGTCACAGCACCCATTGGGAGGACACTTGATGCGGAAACGTCTATTCGGCGTGCTCGCGATCGGCGCGATCGTCGTCGGAGCCTGCGGACCGGGAGCCACCACGGCGCCGAGTACCCCAGCCTCGGCAGCCCCACCGGCCTCGGCATCCGCGCCCAGCGGATCGCCCAGCGCGTCCGCCTCGGCGGTCGACCTCTTCGGCACGAAGTACTCGCCGAAGCAGGGCACGGCCGGCGGAACGGTCATCTTCTCTGACTGGCAGGAAGCCAACCTCTTCAACCCGTATTACTTCAACCAGGTGACCGAGGCGAACGTCAACACCGCGACGTTCGACACCCTCGTCAGCTCCACGAACGACTTCAAGTACGCGCCCAGCCAGGCGACGACGATCCCGACCCTCGACAACGGTGGGGTCAAGGCGCCCGGCGACGGCGGCGACGCGATGACCGTGACGTGGACCCTGCGTGACGGCCTGAAGTGGTCGGACGGTCAGGACCTGACCTGTGATGACTTCAAGTTCACGCTCGGCTGGATCATGGACAAGGCCAACGTCGGCCTGCCCGCCGGCAAGACCGGCTACGAGGACATCAAGACCATCGACTGCAGCGGCAGCACGATGGTCTGGCACTTCACGAAGGTCTATGAGGGCTACATCACGCTCTTCGGGACCGGCGTGCTGCCGAAGCACTACATGTCCAGCATCAGCATCAAGGACGCCCTGACCGGCAAGGGCTGGCTCGCCAAGGACCTGCCCAAGGCGCCGGTGTCCGGCCCGTTCAAGTTCGCCTCGATCACCCCCGGCCAGGAGCTTCGGCTCGCCCGGAACGACAATTGGAAGAACAAGGACGGCCGCTCGGCGTACCTCGATACGATCGTGTTCAAGTGGTACAAGGACGCCGATGCCATGATCGCCGGCTTCAAGAGCGGCGAGCATGACGTCGATACCGACCTCAACGACGCCGACGTGCCCAAGATCAAGGATCAGGGCCTGACCGATCAGTCCCTGGCACTCGACTCGCTGACCTACGAGTTCCTCCGCCCGAACTGGAGCACGGACACGTGCTCGCCGCGGGTGACCGATCGCGGCAAGGGTTGCCCCGTCTCCGACGCGGCGATCCGGACGGCGATCAAGTGGGCGCTCGACAAGAACGCGATCAACACCCAGCTCCTCGGTGGCAACGCCGCGCTCGCCGAGACGAACGTCTCGCCGAACGCGTGGTTCTACGTCGCCCCGACCGAGACGTCCAAGCAGGACCTCGACCGGGCCAACAAGGCCCTCGACGACGGCGGCTGGACCAAGGGCGCCGACGGCACCCGGTCCAAGGGCGGCCTGAAGGCGAAGATCGAGATGTGCACGACGACCCGTCAGGTTCGCCAGGACACGCTCGCGCTCGTCTCCAGCTGGCTCAAGCAGGTCGGCATCGAGGCGGTCGTGAACCCGGTCTCCCCGGACGACATGTTCGCCTCGTACAACGAGTCGACGGACCAGACCCCGTGCGCGCTGTCGCGCTACAAGTACGACATCGCCGAGCACGCGTTCTCGGTGCCGCTCGATCCGTTGAGCAACTATCCCGTCTACCACTCGAGCCAGCTCGAGCCGGACGGTGCGAACGACGGCCACATCACGGATCCGGACATCGACAAGGACCTCGAGACCGTCAAGAGCAACGTCGACTTCGCGAAGGTGAAGGACGCCATGGCGGACTTCCAGAAGATCTACGTCGAGAAGACGATCGAGATCCCGCTGTACTTCCGCAAGGAGGTCTACCTCGTCAACCCGCGCGTCCAGAACTTCACCGGGAACCCGACGTCGGCCGGCCCGACCTGGAACGCGGCTGACTGGTTCGTCACCGGCTCCTGATCCGATCGACCACCACCCCTCGGGGCGCCACCGGCGCCTCGAGGGGTTTCGTCTATCCTGTGTCGCAAGCGCGCTCCGGCGATCATCCGGAGCCAGTCAGGCGGTGACCCGGTGTCGAAGTACGTGATCCGCCGCGTCGTCCAGGCGATCCCCGTCCTGTTCGGGATCACGATCGTCGTCTACCTCATCCTCCTGCTCGCCCCCGGTGGTCCGACCGCGCGGTTCGCGAACAATCCGCGGGTCACGAGCGAGGACCGCGAGGCCTTCAAGAAGGCGTGGGGCCTCGATCAGCCTCCGCTCATCCAGTACTGCCGCTGGATGGGCCTGTGCAACCCCGACAAGGGCGGCAACGTCCTCGGGGTCCTGCCGCCGCCCGACGCGTTCATCGGCAACACGGGCTGGCCGCAGTTCCTGCCCACGCCGATCAGCGGCGGGACGAACGGGGTCCTCCACGGCGACTTCGGCGTGTCGATCGAGACCGGTGAGGACGTCGGGGCCAGGATCGGGCGCGCCGCATTGCCGACGTTCATCCTCGTCGGCCTGGCATTCATCATCTGGGTATTCATCGCGCTCGTCATCGGCGTGAACGCGGCGCTCAGACGCTATTCGATCTTCGACCAGGCGGCGACCGTCTTCGCGTACGTGGGTTATGCCATGCCCACGTTCTGGCTCGGCATCATGCTCATCTTCACGTTCGGCGGACCTGGCCTCAACATCCTGCCGGTGAGCGGGATGACGAACACGCGCGCCTCGCCGCCCTTCGGCTCGGACGCCTACTGGACGTACTTCGGCGACCACACGATCAATGCGCTGCTCGACATCGGGCGACACCTCATCTTGCCGGTCTTTACGCTCGTCGTCGTGAACATCGCCGGCGACAGCCGGTTCATCCGGGCGAGCATGCTCGAGGCGCTTGGCCAGGACTACGTGCGGACGGCCAAGGCGAAGGGACTGCCCGGCCGGGTCGTGACGTTCAAGCACGCGCTCCGCAACGCGCTCCTGCCGGTGGTCACGAACATCGGCCTCGAGATCCCGTTCCTGTTCACCGGCGCGATCGTGACCGAGACGATCTTCAGCTGGCCCGGCATCGGATCGCTGACGATCGGTGCGACGCGCGCGTTCGACTACCCGACGCTCATGGGCGTGCTGCTCATCACATCGTTCCTGGTGGTGCTCGCGAATCTCTTGGCCGACATCGTCTACGCCTTCGTCGACCCGCGGATCAAATACTGAGGCCGACATGAGCCAGCACCTGCAATCCGCGCTCACGGAGCCGCTCGTCGAAGAGGTCGAGCGCCGCGCGGAAGAGGCCGGCGTCGACTACGAGGTCACGCTCGAGTCGCTCAACCAGTGGCAGCTCGCGTGGCGCAAGTTCAAGAAGCACCGCCTGGCGATCATCGGCCTGGGCATCCTCGGCGTGCTGATCACGGTGGCGATCGTCGGCCCGTTCATCATGCCGTTCGAGTTCAACAGCATCCCCAAGCCCGACAAGATCGTGCCGGCCGGGCGGCCGCCGTCGCTCGTCCATCCGTTCGGCGAAACGGGCGGCCTCCAGCGGGACGTCCTCCTCCTCGTCGTCAATGGCGCCCGGACCTCCCTGTTCGTCGGGTTCAGCAGCATGGCGATCGGCGTGATCATCGGGACGATCGTCGGCTCGGTCGCCGGGTTCGTCGGCGGCTTCGTCGACAACATCCTCATGCGCGTCGTCGACGTCATGCTCAGCCTGCCGCTCCTGTTCGTCATCCTCGTGGCGAGCCGGTTCTTCGGCAACGGCAACGTCTTCCTCATCGTCGTCATCTTCGGGCTGCTCAGCTGGATGGGCATCAGCCGGCTCGTGCGCAGCCTCTTCCTGTCGATCCGCGAGCAGGAGTTCGTGGAGGCGGCGAAGGCCGTTGGCGTGACCGACCGGCGGATCATCTTCCGCCACATCCTGCCCAACGCGTTCAGCCCGATCGTCGTCTCGGCGAGCCTGCTCATCGCCTCGAACATCGTGACCGAGGCGTTCGTCAGCTTCCTCGGCTTCGGCATCAACCCCATCTACCCGACGTGGGGCAACGTCCTCTCGAACTCCCTCACGTTCCTCCTGCAGGGCAACTGGTGGTGGCCGTTCTTCCCCGGGCTGATGATCATCCTCACGGTCCTGGCGGTGAACTTCGTGGGTGACGGGCTGCGCGACGCGCTCGATCCGCGGTCCCGCGCATGACCGAGCCGAAGGTGGTCGCCGGCGTCGGGGTGCCGCCGCCGCCGGAGATCCTCCTCGACGTCCGCAACCTCAAGACGCACTTCCACGTGATGGATGGCACGGTGCCGGCCGTCGATGGCATCAGCTTCTCCCTGCCCCGCGGCGAGACGCTCGGCATCGTCGGCGAATCGGGCTCGGGCAAGAGCGTCACCGCGCTCACGATCATGCGCCTGCTCGACATCCCGCCCGCCGAGATCGTCGAGGGCGAGATCTGGTTCGACGGCAAGGAGATCCTGTCGATGCCGATCGACCGGATGCGGCGGATCCGCGGCAACGACATGGCGATGATCTTCCAGGAGCCGCTGACGAGCCTGAACCCGGTGTTCACCGTCGGCGACCAGATCGCGGAACAGGTCGAGACGCACCGCAAGGTGAGGCGCAAGGAGGCCTGGGACCGCGCGATCCAGTCGCTCAAGCTCGTCGGCATCCCGAGCCCCGAGCGGCGCGTGAAGCAGTATCCCCACGAGATGTCGGGCGGCATGCGCCAGCGCGTGATGATCGCGATGGCCCTCTCCTGTGAGCCGAAGCTGCTCATCGCCGACGAGCCGACGACCGCCCTCGACGTGACGATCCAGGCGCAGATCCTCGAGCTCCTCAAGGAGATCCAGGACCGCACCGATTCGGCGCTCCTCCTCATCACGCACGACCTCGGCGTCGTCGCCGAGATGGTCGAGAACGTCGTCGTCATGTACGCCGGCCAGATCGTCGAGGAAGGGTCCGTCGACCAGGTGCTGATGACGCCCCGGGCGCCGTACACGATGGGCCTCCTCGCGTCGATCCCCAATGTCCACAAGCGCGGCGACCGGCTGTCCGTCATCAAGGGCGTCGTCCCCTCGCCGTTCAACCTCCCGCCGGCATGCCGGTTCGAGCCGCGCTGCCCGTACGCGTGGGACCTCTGCCGGCGCGAGCCGCCCGAGCTCGTCGCGGCAGGCGGGCGCGGCCAGCGCGCGCGCTGCCTCCTCCATACGCCGGCAGGCGAGTCACGGCGACGCGATCTCCTGGAGGCCGTCGAGACCCTCGTCGACGTGCCGGCCCAGCAGGAGGCCGCCGCCGAGGCGGCGGGCGCATGACAGACGACGCCACCGGCACGATGCAGCCGGCCGCGACGGCGCCCTCGGCGGGAACGACGACCGCGCCCGGGCCGGCGGCCGCGAAAAACGGCGACGGCGCCGCGCTCATCAGCGTCCGCAACCTCAAGAAGTACTTCCCGATCCTCGGCGGTCTCCTCCGGCGCCAGGTCGCGACCGTCTATGCGGTCGACGGGGTCGACTTCGATGTCCGGCCGGGGGAGATCTTCAGCCTCGTCGGCGAATCGGGCTGCGGCAAGACGACGCTCGGGCGCTCGATCCTCCGGTTGACGGAGCCCACCGACGGGCAGGTGACGTTCGACGGGAAGACGATCTACGACCATGCGAACCCGGGCAGCATGCCGAGCCTGGACCAGATGCGGCCGTTGCGTCGCCGGCTCCAGATCATCTTCCAGGACCCGTTCGGCTCGCTGAACCCGCGGATGCCCGTCAGCGACATCATCGGCGAGGGCCTCCTCGCCCAGGGGATGCGCAACCGCCACGAGCGGGACCGCAAGGTCGAGGACGCGCTCGAGATCGTCGGCCTCCGGCGCGAATACACGCGCCGCTACCCGCACGAGTTCTCGGGCGGCCAGCGCCAGCGTATCGGGATCGCCCGCGCGCTCGCCCTCAACCCGGACTTCGTCGTGTGTGACGAGCCCGTCTCGGCCCTCGACGTCTCGATCCAGAGCCAGATCCTCAACCTGCTCCTCGACCTTCGGCGCGACCTCAACCTCACATACCTGTTCATCACGCACAACCTCTCGGTCGTCCAGTACTTCAGCGACCGGGTCGCGGTCATGTACCTCGGCCGGATCGCCGAGCTCGGCGGGGTCGAGGAGCTGTACCAGAACCCCCGCCACCCGTACACGGTCGCGCTGCTGTCGGCGATCCCGAATCCAAACCCCCGGATCCGCCGCAAGCGGCTCGTCCTGCGCGGCGACGTGCCGTCGCCGGCCGCGCCACCGTCGGGCTGCCGCTTCCACACGCGTTGCTGGCTGCGCGAGCGCCTCGGCAACCCGGAGAACTGCGTGACGCAGGACCCGCCGCTCCGCGAGGTGGCGCCCGGTCACATGACCGCGTGCCATTGGGCCGAGGAGGTGTCCGGGGGAGCCGCCGCCGAGGCGGCCGCCCAGCAATCGGCGCTCGAGACCGCCACCGCCCTGGAGGACGATTGACGCTCTCCGATGGTGGCCGGGCGTCGTCGCATGAACCGCCGCTCGCCGGCGGGCGTCGCCAGCCGGGCGATCCGCGCCCTCGGCGCGTGCGCGCTCTGGATCATCGTCCTCGGGATGGCGCTCGGCGCGTGCGGCTCGGGCCCGTCGCCGTCGTCGGCCGCGTCGTCGGACGAGGGGGCCGGCCCGTCCGAATCGCCGGTCGGGACGTTCTGGCCGGAGGAGGTTCCGCCCGCGATCGTCGCGCTCGGGGCAGGGGATAATGAGATCCGCAAGGCAGGCGTCGACATGGGCGCGGCCGTCGCCCAGGAGGACCTGCACGGGATGGCCGGTGCCGCCGGGGGCCTGGCGAACCTCACCGCGGGCCTCCTCCCCGATGCCCAGGCCGTCGCGCGCTACGGGCCGTTCAGCGACCTGGGGAACCGAGCGGTGACCGCCCTCACGCACCTCCACGACGGCGCCGTCGCGCTGAGCGACGCGATCAGGGCCGGCAACGCCGACAAGATCCTCTCGGCGAGCACGACAATCGGCCAGGCCCTCGAGGAGTACGGGGCGGTACGCCCCGGCCTCTCTGACCTCGTGCCCGAGGCGCTCCGCCAGCAGCGGGCGCTCGTGAAGTGAGGAGGGACGCGCCAGAGGAAGACTGAGCGGCCGGAACGCAGGCGGACGGCCGTTTCCTGCACGCTACCGCGCCTGAGTATCATGCTCCCCGGCGGTTGACATCCGCCGGGAGGAGATCGCGAGGACAACTGCCGGGCGT
>VBHW01000028.1:9393-10073 GCA_005881055.1 Chloroflexota bacterium | reverse complement strand
CGCCGGCAACGCGAGCCCATCCCCAGCGCCCGCGAGCCCGGCGGCCTCTGCCCCGGCGTCCCAGGCCGCGTCGCCGTCGGCCAGCGCCGCGATCAAGGAAGGCGGCAAGCTCGTCGTCGGCCTGCCCGGGGACATGGTCGAAGCCGACCCGTCGCTCGTGAGCGACAGCAACTCGTCGTACATCCAGCTCAACGTCGTGGAGGGACTCCTCGGCGTGAAGGCGGGCACACTCGGCGACATCGAGCCGGTGCTGGCCGCGAGCCTGCCCGACAAGAGTGCGGATGGCCTGACGTACACGTTCAAGCTGCGCACCGGCGTCAAGTTCCACGACGGCACCGACTTCAACGCCGACGCCGTCGTGTACAACTACATGCGCCAGAAGAACGCCCCGAAGGAGCTCCGCGACTCGTACAACTACTACTTCGGCGCGGTCTTCGGCTGGGCGGCCGACTCGAACCTCAAGTCGGTCGACAAGGTCGACGACACGACGGTGAAGTTCACCCTGGGCCATCCCCAGTCGAACTTCGTCATCGCGCAGGCCCCCCTGCCACAGTTCGGCATCCAGAGCCCGACGGCCCTGAAGGCCGGCGACGCAGACAACCCCGATCCGGCCAAGAGCCCCTACGCGCAGGGCCAGGGCGGAACCGGCAAGTCGATGGTCGGCACCGGTCTGTTCATGA
>VBHW01000028.1:8701-9306 GCA_005881055.1 Chloroflexota bacterium | reverse complement strand
GCGGAGCTCAACGCCCTGCAGGCCGGCGACATCGACTTCGCGCAGACGATCGCGCCGAACGACATCGCCACCCTC
Organism: Chloroflexota bacterium; assembly: GCA_005881055.1. Lineage (GTDB taxonomy): Bacteria > Chloroflexota > Limnocylindria > Limnocylindrales > CSP1-4 > C-114. Next base: position 9,231 of record VBHW01000028.1, on the reverse strand, counting down.
AAGGCGGATGCTAGCTTCCAGGTCATCGACCGCGGCGAGTCGTGCAACGTCGGCGGGCTCTGGATGAACCAGACGCACAAGCCGTTCGACAACCAGCACATCCGGACCGCGATCGCGTACGCGCTGAACAAGCAGTCGTACATCGACAAGTTCTATGCCGCGCTCGCCGAGCCGGCCGACAACTGGATGCCGCCGGCGACCCAGTTCTACAAGAAGCTGAACCTGCCGACGTACGACGTCGACAAGTCGAAGGCCGAGATCGCCGCCTCCGGGGTCTCCGGGAGCGGGCTGAGCCTCGAGTTCTGGTATCCCTCGGACGTCGCTCGACCGTACATGCCGGACCCGAAGGGCCTGGCAGAGGCGATCGCCAGCGACCTCGAGGCCGTCGGCTTCAAGGTCACGTTCAAGACCGCCGGCTGGCGGACCGGCTACCTCCGCGACGAGGCGGTCGGCAAGTACCCCATGTGGCTCCTGGGCTGGACCTGCGACTGGCCGGGACCCGACAACTTCCTCAACACCGCCTTCTTCCA
>VBHW01000028.1:0-8677 GCA_005881055.1 Chloroflexota bacterium | reverse complement strand
CCCGAGTTCGCCTACGGGCCGAAGGCGCTCTTCGACGCCTTCGACGCGGGCGCGGTGGCTGCCGATGACGCGGCGGCGAAGACGGCATGGGAGACCGCCCAGGACATCCTGGCGAAGGACCTGCCGGACGTGCCGATCGTCCACTCCAAGCCACCCGCCGCGGCCAAGGCCGACGTGAAGGGCTTCCTCGGGGCGGGCAACCTCTACGAGCTCTTCTACCCGGTCTGGCTCGATCGGTGATGCGCCTCTCCGCGCCGATGCGCTGACCAGGCGAAAGTCGGTTCCCCCGGGACGCCCGTCCCGGGGGAACCACTCTCATTCAGGGTGACGACCGCGCCGTGCTGAAGTACATCGTCCGCCGCGTCCTGGCGGCCATCCCGGTGCTCTTCGGCCTGTCCATCATCGTCTTCTCGTTCATCCATCTCCTGCCCGGCGATCCGGCCGTGGCGCTCCTCGGCCAGCACGCGACGCCCGACCGCGTCGCGAAGATCCGCGAGGACCTCGGCCTCGACCATCCGCTCTACGTCCAGTACCTCGCGTATCTGGGCAAGCTCCTGCAGGGCGACCTGGGCAAGAGCGTCATCAACAACCGGCCGGTCGTGGGCGAGTTCGCCGTCCGCTTCCCGGGCACGGTCGAGCTGACGATCGCCGCACTCGTCTTCGCCGTCGGCCTGGGCATCCCCCTCGGCCGGCTCGGCGCCCGCCACGTCCAGGGCTTCCGGGACGGCCTCGTGACGGTGATCTCCCTCGTCGGGATCTCGATCCCGATCTTCGTGCTCGGGCTCACGCTCCAGTTCTTCCTGTCGGTGCAGCTGAAGTGGCTGCCGACCTCGGGACGGATCGATCCGCGGCTCGACTTCGAGGCCGTGACGAACTTCATGCTCGTCGACACGCTCCTCGCCGGCCGCTGGGACTGGTTCGTCGACGCGGTCAAGCACCTCATCCTGCCGGCGATCGCGCTCGGCTCGATCCCGCTCGCGATCATCACCCGGATCACCCGGGCGGCGGTGCTCGACGTGACGAACGAGGACTACGTGCGGACCGCGCGCGCGAAGGGCCTCAACGAGCACCGCGTCGACGACCGCCACATCATGCGCAACGCGTGGCTGCCGGTGACGACCGTGATCGGGCTGCAGGTCGGCGGGCTGCTGGCCGGCGCGGTCATCACCGAGTCGGTCTTCAGCTGGAACGGCGTCGGCAAGTACGTCGTCGAGGCCATCAAGGACCACGACTACTTCGTGGTCCAGTCGATGATCCTCATCTTCGCGTTCATCTTCCTCGTGGTGAACCTCGTCGTCGACGTCGGCTACGCGTTCCTCAACCCACGGATTCGCTACTCCTGATGACGACCGCAGCCGCGACCGTCCCGCGCGCGGAGGCCCGCGTCAGCAGCGGCCTGTGGCGCGACGCGCTGCGCCGCCTGCTGCGCAACCGGCCGGCGCTGCTCGGGCTGTTCCTCATCGGCGTCTTCGTGACGGTCGCCGTGCTGGCGCCGGTCATCGCCCCGGCCGACCCGCTCGCCCGGTTCACGTGGAATCCGCCGAGCGGGCCACCGCCCGGCCCGGCGGCGAATCACCTGTTCGGGCTCGACCGGCAGGGCCACGACGAGTTCAGTCGGGTCATCTTCGGAGCCCGGATCAGCCTGTTCGTCGGCGTGATCTCCGTGATCATGGGCCTGGCCATGGGCGGCGTCGTGGGCGCGATCGCCGGGGCGGCCGGCGGGCGCATCGACAACGTCCTCATGCGCGTCGTCGACGTCCTCCTCGCGGTGCCGGGCATCCTCCTCGCGATCGGGATCGTCGCCTGGCTCGACCGCGGCCTCGTCCAGATCATGCTGGCCGTCGCGGCGACGAACGCCCCGATCTTCGCGCGCCTCCTGCGGGGCAGCCTCCTCGCGATCCGCGAGAGCGACTACGTCCTTGCTGCGCGCGCCCTCGGCGCCTCCGGCCCGCGCCTCCTCTTCCGACACATGATCCCGAACGCCCTGACCCCCATGATCGTTGCGGCGACCCTCGCCCTGGCGACGGCGATCATCGACGTGGCCGGCCTCGGCTTCCTCGGTCTCGGGCCGCCCGACCCGCGGACCGCCGAGTGGGGGACGATGCTCACCGACTCGACCGTCGCCCTGCGCTCGGCGCCGCACCTCATCTTCTTCCCGGGCGTCGCGATCATCATCAGCGCCATCGGCTTCAACCTCCTCGGCGACGGCCTGCGCGAGTCGCTCGATCCGCGACTGAAGCGATGACCGCGCCCGCCATGCGCCCGGAGCGCGCCGGCCGGACCGCGCCGATGGCGCGCCGGACCCACGGGATCGCGCCCGCGGGGCCGCTGCTCAAGGTCGAGGATCTCGTCGTTCGCTTCTCGACCCACGAGGGGACCGTCCACGCGGTCAACGGCATCAGCTTCGAGCTCGAGTCGGGCGAGACGCTCGGGCTCGTCGGGGAGTCGGGCTGCGGCAAGAGCGTGACGAACCTCGCGATCATGCGGCTCCTGCCCAAGCCGGCCGGCCGCATCGCGGGCGGCCGCGTCGAGTTCGACGGGCTCGACCTCGTCCGCCTCTCCGAGAACGAGATGCGCGACCTGCGGGGCAAGGAGGTCGCGATGATCTTCCAGGACCCGATGACGAGCCTCAACCCGGTGCTCACGATCGAGGAGCAGATGGTCGAGACGATCCGGGCCCACCGCAAGGTCACGCGCGCGGAGGCGCGCGCCCGCTCGATCGAGCTCCTCGGCATGGTCGGGATCCCGAAGCCGGAGACTCGCCTGCGGAGCCACCCCCACCAGTTCAGCGGCGGGATGCGCCAGCGCGTGATGATCGCGATGGCGCTCTCCCTCGAGCCGAAGCTGATGATCGCCGACGAGCCGACGACGGCGCTCGACGTGACGATCCAGGCGCAGGTCCTCGAGCTCCTCCGCGACCTGACGGATCGCCTGGGCACGGCGGTCATCCTCATCACCCACGACCTCGGGGTCGTCGCGGGGATGACGCAACGGATCAACGTCATGTACGCGGGCTTCATCGTCGAGACCGCGACGACCGCCGACCTGTTCGCCCAGCCGTCGCACCCCTATACCGTGGGCCTGCTCCACTCGATCCCGCGGCTGGACGCCGAGCGGCACGAGCCGCTGATCCCGATCGAGGGGGCGCCGCCGGATCAGCGCCGCTCGCCGACCGGCTGTCCGTTCGCGCCGCGCTGCGCCTGGCGGCTGCCGGTGTGCTGGACGGACAACCCGCCGCTCAGTCCGATCGTCGCGGGCACGCGGGTCGTCTTGACCGGCCCGGACACCACGCACCGGATCGCCTGCCACAACCCACCGACGCCGGAGGAGGCCACGGCCGGGATGCCGCTCCGACCGGGCTTCATTGCTGCACCACCGCCCGGCGTCGTCGTCGACGAGCTCGCTGCGACGCTGGACCTCAGTCCGGCCGCCGCGGAAGAGGTCGTGATCATGACCGACGAAGGTCCGGTCTCGACGGCCGCGAGCGCGGGCGGCCTGCCGCTGCCCCCGGAAGACGATCAGCGATGACGGTCGAGGCGTCCTCCGCCGCGACGGCCAGTCGGCCGTCGGCCACGGACGGGGAGCTGCTCCGGGTCGACGAGCTGAAGGTCTGGTTCCCGATCACCGAGGGGATCGTCATCGAGCGCCACATCGGCGACGTCCGGGCGGTCGACGACGTGAGCTTCGCGCTCCGGCGCGGCGAGACGCTCGGCCTCGTCGGCGAGTCCGGCTGTGGGAAGAGCACGACCGGCCGGGCGATCATCCGCCTGTACCGGCCGACATCGGGCCGGATCGTGTTCGACGGCGTCGACCTCTCGAGCCTCGAGGGGTCCGCCCTGCGGCGCATGCGCCGCCGGATGCAGATGATCTTCCAGGACCCGTACGCCAGCCTCAACCCGCGGATGAACGTGTCGGGGATCATCCGCGAGCCGCTCGAGATCCACGGCATCGGGAACGGCGCCGAGCGGCGCGAGCGGGTCCGCGAGCTGCTCGCGACGGTCGGCCTCAACCCGGACTTCGGCGAACGCTACCCACACGAGTTCTCCGGCGGCCAGCGCCAGCGGATCGGCGTCGCCCGGGCGCTCGCGCTCAACCCGGACCTCATCGTCGCCGACGAGCCGATCTCCGCGCTCGACGTCTCGATCCAGGCGCAGATCATCAACCTCCTCGAGAAGCTCCAGGGCCAGTTCGACCTCACGTACCTCTTCATCGCCCACGACCTGTCCGTGGTCCGCCACATCAGTGACCGGATCGCCGTGATGTACCTCGGCCGGATCGTCGAGCTCGCGTCGTCGCGCGACCTCAACAGCGTGCCGCTCCACCCGTACACGGTGGCGCTCCTGTCGGCGATCCCCGTGCCCGATCCGGTCGTCGAATCGCGACGGCGCCGGATCATCCTGCGTGGCGACGTGCCGTCGCCGGCGAACCCACCGTCGGGCTGCCGATTCCACACGCGGTGCTGGCTCCGCGAGCGCCTCGGCAACCCGGAGCGCTGCACGACCGAGGACCCGCCGCTGCGCCCGCTCGCGTCCGGCCACGAGGTCGCGTGCCACTTCGCCGAGGACGTCGCCGACTCGATCGAGCAGCGCCAGGCGACTGGCCGGCCGGCATCGGCATCCCGGGCCGGGGCGGGTGCCGGATCGGCTGCGGCGGCCTCGGCCGGCGGATCGGCCGCGGGCGGATCGGCCGCGGTGGGCGGATCGGCCGCGGGCGTTTCGGCGCCCGCTCAGGCGTCCACTCCGGGGACTGCGGCACCCGGCGCGTAGAGCCCGATCCAGGTCCTCGGCGGCGGAGCGGCCAAATTTGCGTGGGTGGAGAATTTCGGTGCTTCGCCCGGGCTCCGACCGCCGGGCCGCGTCGCTCGCGTGCGTGGCGTACGACGCGCGCCACCTCAACTGCCCCTGGTGATGCCCCACGGGGCATCGCAAGGCGGCAAGATTCTCCGTGGGCGCAAGTCTGGCCACCAACCACTGGCCCAGCAACGGCGGAGCATGTGGGCGCCACGGACCGCGGGCCGCCAGTCCCGGGCCGGACCCGTGCTGGGAATGAAGGTACGCGCGCTAGACTCGGCGCATGCCGTCGCTTCGCATCGCGCTTGCGCAGATCGCGCCCCGCCTCGGGTTGCTCGAGGAGAACCTCGAGCAGCATCGCGCCATCCTCGCCGACGCCCGATCGCAGGGCGCCGGGCTCGTCGTCTTCCCCGAGCTCGGGCTGACCGGCTACCTCGTCCAGGACCTGGCCTCCGACGTCGCGATGCGGCTCGACGATCCGCGGCTGATGGACCTCGTCGAGGCGACGAAGGGGCTCTCGGCGATCGTCTCGTTCGTCGAGGAGTCGGCTGACCATCGCCTGTTCATCGCCGCTGCGCTCATCGAGGACGGCCGGATGCGGCACGTCCATCGGAAGCTCTTCCTCCCGACGTACGGGCTGTTCGACGAGCGGCGGTTCTTCGGCGCCGGCGACGTCCTCCGGGCGGTGCCGTCGCGGCTCGGCGTCGGGATCGGGATCGCGGTGTGCGAGGACTTCTGGCACGTCTCGGTGCCGCACCTCCTCGCGCTCGACGGCGCGCAGATCCTCGTCAACGTCTCCTCGTCGCCCGGCCGCGATCTGGCGTCGACGAGCGAGGTCGGTCTCGGCACGGCGACATCGTGGCGCACCCTCATGCGGACGTACGCGCAGCTCACGACGAGTGTCGCGGTGTTCTGCAACCGGGTCGGCGTCGACGAGTCGTTCAGCTTCTGGGGCGGCTCGGAGGTCATCGGGCCGTCCGGGCAGGCGCTGTTCAGCGCCCCCCTGTGGGACGAGGGCCTGTTCACGGTCGACGTCGACCTCGCGGACATCCGCCGCGAGCGGATCGCGCTGCCGCTCCTGCGCGACGAGCGGCCCGAGCTCGTGGCCCGCGAGCTCGACCGCATCATCGCCGAGCGGGGCGGCCTCACGCGCGACTCCACGGCGGCCGACGGCTCCGAGCCGGGCCTCGACGTGGCGCCGATCCCCGCGATCGACGGGTCGCTCCGATGACCGCCCCCGAACGGTCTCCGGCGGAAGCCGCGGCCGCGGCCCCGGAGCCGCTGTTCGAGCTGCCGAAAGAGCTCGCGATCGACACGGCCGTCGCCCGGCGTGTCATCGCCGCGTTCATCCGCGGCCAGCTTCGCCAGGCGGGCTTCGAGCACGCGGTGCTCGGGCTGTCGGGCGGCATCGACTCGGCGCTCGTGGCCTACCTCACGGCCGAGGCGATCGGCCCCGAGCGCCTTCTCACGCTGCTCATGCCATACCGCACCTCGGCGCCGGCCTCGCTCGCGGATGCGCAGGACGTCGTCCGGCGGCTGGGCTGCGCCTCGGAGGTCGTCGACATCAGCCCGATGGTCGACGGCTTCTATGCGACGCAACCCGACGCCTCCGCCCTTCGGCGTGGCAACTTCATGGCCCGCATGCGGATGGCCGTCCTGTACGACCGGTCCGTGACGTGGGGCGGCCTCGTCGTCGGCACCGGGAACAAGACCGAGACGCTGATCGGCTACACGACGCTGTTCGGCGACGCGGCGTGCGCATTCAACCCGATCGGCGACCTGTACAAGACCCAGGTCCGCCAGCTCGCGGTCGCGGTCGGGGTCGCCGAGGTCATCATCCGCAAGGCGCCGTCGGCCGACCTCTGGCCGGGCCAGACCGACGAAGACGAGGGCGCCTTCGAGTACCACGAGCTCGACCGGCTCCTGTTCTGGATGATCGACCGCCGCCGGACGGATGCCGAGCTGGTCGAGATGGGCTTCGATCGGGCGACCGTCGAGCGCGTCGGCCGGATGGTCGCCGGCTCGGAGTTCAAGCGACAGGTGCCGCCGATCGCGAAGCTCGGTCCGCGGACGGCGGGCGTCGACTATCTGTACCCGCGGCGGCGTCCCGGCTCGACCCGGGGGTGACCGAGCCCGCCAACTCGGACAAGGCGGGGCGCGGCGGCCGTCTGTTCGTCGTCGCGACCCCGATCGGCAACCTGGGCGACGTGACGCTCCGCGCGATCGAGGTCCTGCGATCCGTGCCCCTCATTGCCGCCGAGGACACGCGGATCTCGCGGCGGCTCCTCGAGCGGCACGGCGCCGCCGCACGGGTCGTGAGCTTCCACGCGCGCAACGCGGCGGCCCGGCTCCCGGGGCTCATCGATCACCTGCGCGGCGGGTCGGACCTCGCGGTGATCACGGATGCGGGGACGCCCGGCGTCTCGGATCCCGGCGAGGCGCTCGTCCGTGCGTGGGCGGCCCAGGGCGGCGTCGTCGTGCCCGTGCCCGGCGCCTCGGCCGTGCTCGCTGCGGTCGCCGCCAGCGGCGTGGCCGGCGCGCGATGGTCGTTCGAGGGGTTCCTCCCGCGATCCGGACGCGAGCGTCGTGAGCGCCTCGCGCGGATCGCCGCAGACGAGCGCGCGACGGTGATCTTCGAGGCGCCCAACCGGGTGGTCGCCACGCTGGCCGACCTCGCCGCCGCTGCCGATCCCGATCGCCCGATCGCGATCTGCCGCGAGCTCACGAAGCTCCACGAGGAGATCGTCCGCGGCTCGCTCGGCCTCCTCGCGGCCCAGGCTCGGGAAGGCTCGCTCACCCTGCGTGGAGAGTTCGTCCTCGTCGTCGGCGAGCAGCCGCGAACGGCGCGTCGATCGGCGATCCCGGCTTCGAAGGATGCTCTCGAGGCCGCCCGCGCCGAGGTCGATCACCTCGTTGCCGGAGGCCTCCCCCGAGGCGAGGCGACCCGCCGTGTCGCCGCGGCCAGAGGCCTGCCACGCCGACAACTCTACGCAGCGCCGCGCAGCCTGGGTCCTGGTGCCATCTGACCGAACGAAGAACAACGCAGGAGAACGTTTCCACCGAAGACTGGTGGGATCCCCCGGTCCGCCAGCCCTTCGGTATCACCGAGAACCACGAGATGGCGCCCGGCATCCTGTCGCCGCGGCGAACCACAGGAAGAGGCCGCCGAAAGGGAAGGATCGGCGGCCTCTTCGCGTACGGCGCCGGGGGTACGCCCCGAAGGGCGTGAACTCGGGGTTTACCGCCCTCATCGTCATGAGGTGGAACGCCACCCAAAGGTTTCAGCGCGCCAATTCGGAGGTGATGGCGGCGGGCGGGAGGGGGACACGCCCGCCGCCGCGTGGAGTGCGGATCAGGCTGCGTCGTCCGCCGACTCGTCGGTGTCGTCGAGGTCGCCCTCGGCGATCGGCTCCGAGGCGGCGATCGACGGATCGACCGGTGCCTCGCCAAGGGCGTTCGCCTGCGCGGCCAGCGCGTCGGCTGCCGTCTCGGCCTCGTAGTCCTTCTTCCGCCGGCCGGAGAGCATCTCGACATTGGTGGCCACGACCTCGGTCTTCCAGTGCCGCGCTCCGCGATCGTCGTCCCACGAGCGCGTCTGGAGGCGGCCCTCGATCGCGACCTGCTGGCCCTTGCCGAGGTACTGGCCGCAGATTTCGGCCAGCCGGTCCCACGTGACGACGTTGTGGAACTCCGCCTTCTCCTGGCCGTTCGCGCGGTACGCGTTCGTGGCCACACTGAATTGGGTCAAGGTGCAGGTTCGACTCTTGCCCGCTCCGAACTGTCGTGCCGATTGTCCGTCGTCATCCCTGGGAGACGGCGCCCGAACGTCCCGGAGGTACGATCAGGAGCCTTCGCCTGGCGACGCAGTTGGAGGCCTATCCATGGTC
>VBHW01000320.1:2418-4903 GCA_005881055.1 Chloroflexota bacterium | reverse complement strand
TCATGACCGACCGCCAGGACGGACCGCGCCGAACGGATGCGCTCGACGACCGGGTCCGGGACGCCGGCGGCCCAGGCCGCGAGGTCGATGGACGGCTCGCCGGTCAACGGGCGCGTCGCCGGCTCGCGGGGCGGCTGCCGTGGGCTGGACTGGACTTCCGCGCGCCCGGCGGGCGGCCGCGGTCACCACTGGCGTCGCCAGATCGTGAATCGCGAGCGGCCTTGCGACGCTCGGCAAGATCGGCGGCGAACTCGGCCGCGGCGGCCCCGAACCCGTCGGTGGCGCCTTCCGAGTCATCCGAGGTCGGGCGGCCCGCGCCGGCGGGAGTGCTCCGGCGGGGCGTGGGCAACGACTCCCCGGGTGGTTCGTCGCTGGGCTCGACCCCGGCTTCGAGCGAGTCGATGAGTCGCAGGACGCGGGTCCCCCGCTCGATGGAATCGTCGAGCCGCACGTGGAGATCGGGGATCCGCTTGAGCCGCAGACGCGTGCCGAGCTCGCGGCGCACGAAGACCATCGCGTGCTCGAGCGCCGCGATCGTGCCCTCTCGCTGCGCGTCGCCGCCGATGATGCTCACCCAGACGCGGGCGTGGCGGAGGTCGGGCGTGGTCTCGACGGAGGTCACGGTCGCGAAGCCGATCCGCGGGTCGGCGATCTCGCGCTCGAGCATCGCGCCGATCTCCTGGCGGAGCAGCTCATCCAGCCGCTGGGTGCGCTGGCTCACCCGAAACCTCGGACCGATGGCCTCGCGGAGCTCGGCCTCGGACCTCGGTGGGCGAGAGACCACTCGCTGGCCGGGCGCCAGTTCATCGGCCGAATGCTTACGCGGGAACGGCGCGGCTGATCGTCTGGGTCGTGTAGCACTCGATGACGTCGCCCTCCTGGACGTCGTGGAACGACGCCAGGCCGATGCCGCATTCGAAGCCGGTCGCCACCTCGCGGACGTCGTCCCGGAAGCGCCGCAGCGACTCGATCCGGTCGGTCGCGACCACCTTGCCTCCGCGCCAGACGCGTGCGCCGCCGCGGACGATCCGCCCGTCCGTGACGTACGAGCCGGCGATGACCGTGCCCTTGCCGATGCGGATCACCTGGCGCACCTCGGCCCGACCCTCGATGACCTCGACGATCTCGGGCTCGAGGAGGCCCTTGAGCGCGGCGTCGATGTCGTCGGTGAGCTTGTAGATGATGTCGTAGGTCCGGACGTCGACGCCCTCCGCGTCGGCCGCCCGTCGCGCCGTCTCGGTGATCTTCGTGTTGAAGCCGACGACGATCGCGTTCGAGGCGGTCGCGAGCATGATGTCGTTGTCCGTGATGTCGCCCGCGGCCTCGTGGAGGACGTTGATGCGCACCTCGTCCGAGCTCAGCTGCTCGAGCGCGTGGGTGATCGCGCCGAGCGAGCCGGACACGTCGGCCTTGAGGATGATGCGGAGCTCCTTGGCCTGCCCGGTCTGGATCTGGCGGTAGAGGTCCTCGAGCGTCGCCCGACCGCTGCCTTCGCCGCCGCGAGCGGCCGTCTGGGCGCGTCGCGCCTCGACCATCGTGCGCGCCTCGCGCTCGTCCGCGACGACTCGGAGGATGTCTCCGGCCTGGGGAACCTCGGCGAGGCCGAGCACGACGACCGCGCTCGATGGCCCGGCCTTCGTCACCCGTTTGCCCGCGGAGTTCTCGAGGGCGCGGACCTTGCCGAAGGTCTCGCCGACGACGATGACGTCGCCGACGCGGAGCGTGCCGGTCTGGACGATCGCCGTGGCGACCGGGCCGCGGCCCTTGTCGAGCTGCGCCTCGACGATCGTGCCGACCGCGTTGCGGCGCGGGTTCGCCGTGAGCTCCTGGAGATCCGCGACGAGCAGGATCATCTCGAGCAGCTCGTCGAGCCCGACGCGCGTCTTCGCCGAGACGGGCACGAGCGGAGTGTCGCCGCCGTACTCCTCGACGATGACGTTGGCCTCGGACAGCTCCGTCTTCACCCGGTCGGGGTTGGCGTCGGGCTTGTCGATCTTGTTGAGCGCGATGATGATCGGCACGCGGGCGGCTCGGGCGTGGTGGATGGCCTCGAGCGTCTGGGGCATGACCCCGTCGTCCGCGGCCACGACGACGACCGCGATGTCGGTGACGCGCGCGCCCCGGGCGCGCATGGCGGTGAACGCCTCGTGGCCCGGCGTGTCGAGGAAGACGACGCGGCGGCCGTCCTTGTCGACCTCGCTCGCGCCGATGTGCTGGGTGATCCCACCGCGCTCCCCTGCCGCGACCTCGGTCGTCCGGATCGCGTCGAGAAGCGAGGTCTTGCCGTGGTCGACGTGGCCCATGACCGTGACGATGGGCGCGCGGGGCTGGAGCGCCGACGGATCGTCCTCCTCGAAGAGGACCTCCTTCGTCGCCTCCTCGGTGGGCGCCTCGGCCTCGGTGTCCGTGCCGGCCCCGTTCGCCGAGACGGCGACGGGCTCGGCGATCTCGTAGCCGAGCTCGCTCGCCACGAGCGACGCGGTGT
>VBHW01000320.1:0-2411 GCA_005881055.1 Chloroflexota bacterium | reverse complement strand
TCGTCGCGAAGATCCCGCTCTTGATGAGCTCGCGGATGACGTCCGCGGGGTTCACGCCGAGCAGGTCGGCGAGATCCTTGACGGTGATCGTCGCGGGCAGCTCGATCGCGCCACGCTCACGCGGGTCGGCGACCTGGACGCTCGCCTGCGGGAACGCGCCGTCACGACGCTGCGGCTTCCGCGGCCCGCGACGGCCGCGCGTGCCGCTCCTACTCCTGGCCACGGGCTCCTCCTTGGATGATCGGTTCGTCGTCAGCGGCGCGTCGCTCGAGCTCGCCCCGGACGTCGTCCGGCAACGGCACTCGCAGGGCGCGCGAGAGTATCCCCTTGTCGAGCGCGATCCGAGCACACGAGCCGTCGGCGCAGAGGTAGGCGCCACGGCCGGCGACGCGGCCACCCGCATCGAGCAGGACGCGGCCGTCAGGTGTGCGGACGACCCGGATGAGGTCGCGCTTCTCGCGCGTCGTCCGGCACGCGACGCACGTGCGGCCCGGAGCGCGGCGATCGGCGACCCGACCCATGCCGCGCGGACCGCGGCGACCGGACCGGGCCCCAGATGACGCCGCGGCTACGACGACACCTCCTCGTCGGTGCTCGAGGCCTTCGCAGTCTTCGATCGCCCGCTCCGGCTGCCGGCCGCGACGGGCTCCCTGTCGGCATCGGCGGTCTCGGCAGCGTCCGCGGCCGTGGCGGCGTCGGCAGTGGCGGCGACGGTAGAGGCGGCGACGGTAGAGGCGGCGTCGGCATCGTCGGTCGACGTCTTCGTCCTGGCGGACTTCGCCGGGGCTGCCTTCTCGGGGGCTGCCTTCTCGGGGGCTGCCTTCTCGGCGGCGGGCTTCGTCGCGGCGGCGGACTTCGCCGGGGCCTTCTTCGTCCGGGAGGCAGGCTTGGCGGGTGCGGCGTCCGTCGTGCCCTGGATCGCGGCGATCCCGTCCGGCAACTCTTCGCCGGCAACGTCGGCGCCGTTCCGTGCTGCTACTCGCTCGTCGGGTGCGCTCTCGGCCTTGCGGGCAGCCTCGGCCGCCGCGCGTGCCTCGGCGACGGAGACGTCGCTCCGGATGTCGATCCGCCAGCCGGTCAGCTTCGCGGCGAGGCGTGCGTTCTGGCCCTCGCGGCCGATCGCCAGCGACAGCATCCGCTCGGGGACCGTGACGCTCGCGATGCGATGCTCCTCGTCGATGTCGACGCCGAGGACCTGGGCCGGCGACAGGGCGTTCGCGACGAACACGGCCGGGTCGTCGTGCCACGGGATGACGTCGATCTTCTCGCCGCCGAGCTCGGCCACGACCGACTGGACGCGCGCGCCGCGCTGGCCGACGGTCGCCCCGACCGGATCGAGCCCGTCCTGGCGGCTGGCCACCGCGACCTTCGAGCGACTGCCCGCCTCGCGCGCGATCGCCTTGATCTCGACCGTGCCGGCATGGATCTCCGGGACCTCGAGCTCGAACAGCCGCTTGAGGAAACCCTTGTGGGTGCGGCTGACGTAGATCTGGGGGCCTCGCGTCGAGCGGCGCACCTCGAGCACGAACGCCTTGACGTTCTGGCCGATGCGGTAGTGCTCGGCGGCGGACTGCTCGGTCGTGGCGAGGATCGCCTCCACGCCCTTGCCGACGTCGAGGATGATCGCCCGCGGCTCCACCCGGTTGACCGTGCCGGTGATCATCTCGCCCTCGCGGTTCGCGAACTGGTCGAAGACGACGTCGCGCTCGGCCTCGCGCAGGCGCTGCAGGACGACCTGCTTCGCGGTCTGCGCGTGGATCCGCCCGAAGTGCTCCGGGTCGAGCTGCGCGATCTCGACGAGGTCGCCGACCTTCGCGTTCGGATCGTAGGGCTGCGCCTGCTCGACGGTGTACTCGGTCGCCGGATCCTCGATGTCAGCGACCACGTTGCGGGCGCGGAACGCGCGGATCTTGCCTGTGTCCGGGTCGATCCGCACGTGGATGTCCTCGTCGCCCTCGGTGCGACGCCAGGCGGCCTGGATCGCCTCCTCGATCGTGCGGACGAGCTGCTCCCGGGGAACCTGCTTCTCGGCATTCAGCTGCAGGAGTGCGCCGACGAAATCACGACTCACTGTGCGCCTCCCACGTTGCTCCGTCCGCGGCCGCTCAATAAGAAACGTGGGGGTCACCCACGTCGCAAGGCGGCCGTTCGAGATAGGGCGCTGAGTATACACCGACCTCGCCCGCGTTCGGAATCTCGGGGTGACCCGGCGGCCGCACGGAACGGGCTGGCGCCCGCCGGGTAGCGACGGGCGGGCGTCAGTTGGCGGCCAGGTATTCAGGGCTCGACTCCCCGGTGGTGATGCCCCGCGGGGCATCAAGCCGATGGTCGACTGCGGAGGTTGGTGCCTCGCCGTGCACGTCTCATGGCCTCGCAGGCCGCTCCGGTCGCGTCCGTCGTGCCCTTCAGTC
>VBHW01000304.1:3810-6494 GCA_005881055.1 Chloroflexota bacterium | reverse complement strand
GACGCGATCCCCGGGGACGAGGCTGTAGTCCTTCGCGGTCTCGGCCGAGACGAGGATCGCGTCGGGCTGGGCGCGCAGTGCGGTCATCGCACCCGTCGCGGTCGTGCGATCGAAGAACGAATCCGCGAGGGGGGCGGCCGCCGGCAGGCTGACCGGGTCGACAGCGAGGAGGTCCTGGGCCTCCGCTCCGACATAGACGACCCTGTCGACGAACGGCGTAACGGCCGTGATGCCAGGTCCCTGGAGCGCCCGGAGTGCGTCAGCACCGGTCGCGGCTGCCGGCGTGGCCTTGAGGTCGGCGCCGAGGGTGAGTTCCGCGTCGATCCGCTGTTGCTGGCGGTATGTGGCGTCGAAGATGAGGATGCTCGTCACGAATGAGGCGGACAAGGCCAGAAGGGTGATCACACGTGAGGCCGCGGTGGCCCGCGACGCGAGGATGTGGCCGGCAAGCTCACCGCCGGGCCCGAGCGGACGGCGCAGGAGGCGAGCCAGTGAGGCGCTCCGAGCCATCCCCGCCTGGCTCAGCCGGAGGAGCAGCAACGTGCCGCCTGACCAGAAGAGAAACGGCGCAAGGAATGCAGTCAACGCGAGGGTCACCGTGGGGTTGCCCTCGGCGGTGAGGACCGGGTGGACCCCGGCGCCTCCCGTGAAGACGAAAGCCGCAGCACCGGCAGCCAGGGCCAGGACGTCGAGGTAGAGGCGCTGCCACCACGGGCGACGTACGCGCTGGAGCTCCTGCCGTCCCGAGACAACCTCGCCGCGGAGCTGGTCCCGGAGTGGAATCGCCGCGGCGACCACGGCGAGCACGGTCGCCCCCACGACTCCGCCCGCGGCAACCCGGACGACGAGGCCGGCCGGGTCGACCGAGCCGAGCTGCGATCCGAACAGGGCGAACGAGGCAAGTGTGCCGCCGGCCGCGCCGACCACCGCGCCGAAGAGCGCCCCCAGAGCCGTCATCGACAGAAGGAGCCGGTAGAGCTCCCTCGACGTCGCTCCCCTCGCTCGCAGCAACGCCCCATGCCGGCGCGTCGACTCGGCGGTTGCCTCTGCGGCGAGCCGGGATAGTGCGAGCGCGAGCGCGATGCCGGGCACGGCGAGGAAGATGAAGAGCACCTGGCCCCAGGCGAGATCGCCGGCGATCGGCTCGAGCGTCGAGCCCGCATCGTCCGCGATGGTGAAAGAGCCCGCTCCCTGACGCTCGAGCCGCCGTCGGACCTGGTCCAGCCAGCCCTGGGCCTCGGTCGGGTCGCCCGGCACCTGGCCGTGATCGAACCGGAGGTGGAGCTCGCGGAGGACGGCCGGCTCGGCCGCCACGACTGGCCCTCCTCCACTTGGCGCGCTCGCGCCGCCCGCGGACGGGATCTCCGCCAGCGCTCCGGGCGGGATCCTGGGAAGGACGGCTGACTCGAGCGTCGCCCGGTCGAGCACAGCGACGTTGGTCGGCGGGTTGGCACCGGCGGATCGATGCGCTGGATCGACGGGCCCGAGGATCAGGTCAGCGCCGCTGATGTCGACGATGCCTGACACCTCGAGGTCGAGCGCCGAACCTCCGGCGAGGGTGAAGCGAACGGTGGCGCCCGGCACGATCCCGAGGTTGGAGGCGAGGTCCCGACTGATCGTGACCTGCCCAGGGGTCGCTCTGCCTGCGGACAGTCTGAAGAGCCCACTGGCGTCTGTGTATCCCGAGTCGGGACCCACGATCACGCCACCGCTCGTCTGTGTGGCCGCGCCCGCGTTGGTCGCCTCGGCCGAATCGAAATGGGCCAGGTCGAACGGCAGGACTGACTGCACGGCCGGGTCGGCCCCAACCGTGCGAGCGACGAGGCCCTGGTCCGCAGTCGGCGCGAGGACGACCTGGGCATCGACGGGCAGGCCCGCGAGGGCTCGCGCGGTCACCGTCGCGCTCGACGCGGACCCGAACAGCACGACGCTCACGATGAGGGCGGTCGCGATCGCGACCCCGACGGCGGTCGCCGCGGATCGCCGTGGCTCGCGGAGCACGAGGCGCAACGCGAGGCGGAACAGGACCATCAGGCCACCGGCTCGGCGCTGATCCGGCCGTCGCGCATCCGGTAGCGACGGCTCGCCTGTGACGCACTCGCTGGGTCGTGGGTCACGAGGAGGAGGCTGGCGCCGAGCGAGCGTGCCGCGACGATCAGGAGACCGAGTACGACCGCCGCATTCTCATCGTCGAGGCTGCCGGTCGGCTCATCAGCCAGGATGACGGTCGGTCTGGCGACGATCGCCCGCGCGACACCAACACGCTGACGCTCGCCGCCGGACAGCTCGTCGATCCGGGCGTCGTAGGCGTTGCCGAGGCCCACCTCGTCGAGGGCGGCGGACGCCCTCGAGCGTCGCTCGGCCTCTCCGAGACCGTCGAGCGCGAGTGGCAGCGCGACGTTCTCCCCGGCTCGCAGCGACGCGATGAGACCGAAGGTCTGGAACACGATCCCGAGCCTGCTCCGCCGCAGGCGCGCACGCTCTGTCGCGGACAGGCGGGCCAGATCGTGGCCGAGGACGCAGATGATCCCGGCGTCGGCTCGCTCCAGGCCCGCCAGAAGCCCCAGGAGGGTCGTCTTGCCCGATCCGGACGGGCCCACGACTGCGACGAATTCGCCTGCCCGCACCTCGAGGTCCACGTCCGCCACCGCCACGATCGACGATCCGCCCGGCGATTCGTATCG
>VBHW01000304.1:1151-3804 GCA_005881055.1 Chloroflexota bacterium | reverse complement strand
CGGCGCGTCCCCCCCCGGCAGACGATGACGGTCGTCACCCCGATCTCCGGTCGCCGACGATCCGCCCGTCGCGCAGCTCCACGATCCGATCGGCGCGATCGGCGACAACAGGGTCATGGGTGACGAGGAGCACCGTGAGCCCGGCCGAGCGATGGATCTCACGCACGAGATGAAGCACCAGTGCGCCATTCGCCGTATCGAGCTCGCCGGTGATCTCGTCGGCCAGGAGGATTCGAGGTCGCGCGGCCAGCACGCACGCGAGCGCCGCTCGCTGCTGCTCGCCGCCGGAGAGGTGATCGGGGCGGTGGCCGCCGCGGTCGGCCACGTCGACCTGGCCGAGGAGGTCGCGTGCTCCCGCCCTCGTCAGCGGCCGGCCACCGAGAGCCGCGGCCAGGCAGACGTTCTCGACGAGGTCGAGCGACGGAACGAGATTCTGACTCTGGAACACGATCCCGACGGTCCCGCGTCGGAGGCGCTGCCGAACCTCATCCCCGGCGCGTGCGATGTCGATGCCGTCGAGGAGCACTCGACCCGCCGTGGGCCGATCTACCGCTGCGACGAGGTTGAGGAGCGTGCTCTTCCCGGACCCGGACCGACCCATCACCGCGACGAACTCGCCGGCCGGGACGTCGAGGTCCACGCCGCGCAATGCGATCGTCTCCATATCGCTCTCGCGGTAGACCTTGATGACATCCTCGAGTCGGACCGCCGAAGCGCGCCGGGTCTCGGCCGGCGGCGGCACGATCGGGGTCGCGGTTCGCGTGACGCTCAGGTCCACCGGAAGCTCTCGATCATCGTCCGGAACGCATCGACGTTATCGACTCCGTCCGGGGTGGACAGGCTGATCACGGCGAGGCCCTTCGGCCCGGGCACGTAGTAGCGATCGACCGTCGAGGGAACCTGCTTGCCGGTGACGGGATCCGGGGCGGAGGGCAGGTGGTACGCCAGGTGCTGGTAGGTCTGCGAACCGGCACGGATGGAATCGCGCCTGCCGAGCCGGAAGCCGGCCTGCGCCTGGAGTGCCGGCAGGTCGGTGTTCGTGATGTACCCGCCGATGTCCGGAGGCGACGCCACGACCTGGACTGTCTCGCTGATGTCCTTGTCGCGGATGATCACGCCGTCGGGCTGTGTCGTGACCTGCCAGCCCTCGACGTACTTGATCGAGAACGACCGACCGGCCGATCGGTAGGTGAGAAAGACGGCGTTATCAGGGACATCGCCGCTCGTGTTGCCGCCCGGCACGTCAGGCTCCTGCGAGGGCGCGGCGCTCGTCGCTGGGGCCGAGACGATCGACAGGCTCGCCAGCGGAGACTCCGACGCGCTCGCGGGAGGCGCGCTACTCGAGCCGGACGAGGCGCTCTGGATCGAGGCCCCGCCGCACGCCGCGAACAACAGCAAGCATGTCGACCCGGCCAGCGAGATGCGCCGCGCGACAGGGTCGGTCATGGTCGGTCCTCCTGCGGCGCCGATCGGCACGGTCGCTCGCCCGGACCTTGTACGGGGACGAGATGAATCTCACCTGAAGCGCGGCAGGACCAGACGGAATGTCGAACCGAACCCGGGTCGGCTCTGGACCGTCAGGCGACCGCCGTTGTGAGAGGCAAGACGCGCTGCCAGCGCCAGTCCGAGCCCGCTCCCATGTGGGGCACTGGCGTCCGCCCGGACCCGGTAAAACGGCTCGAAGAGATGCTCGACGTCGGCCGCGACGATGCCCGGCCCGTCATCGACCACCTCGACGATCGCTTCGCGGTCGGATCGCCGGGTGCGGACGCGGACCGTGACGCCGGGAGGTCCGTACCGGAAGGCGTTGTCGAGGAGATTCCGGATCACCCGGCCGACCTCCAAGGGGTCGGCCCGGACGAGGATATCCGGGCCGAGCTGGAGGTCCGCCGCCGGCTCGTCGAGCCCACGTCCGGCACGCTCGGCCCCGACCGTCTCCGCGACGAGGACCGACAGGTCGAACGTGTCGAGCCGCGGCTCGAGCGTCCTTTCATCGGCCCGCGCGAGAAGGAGGAGGTCGGCCGTCACGGCACTCAGGCGCTGGCTGGCGTCGGCCACCTGCTCGAGGGCGCGATGAAGCTCGCCCACATCCGGAGGCCCGCCCAGGGCCGCCTCGGCGGAGCTGCGGATCGCGGCGATGGGCGAGCGCATCTCGTGGGATGCGTCGGCGACGAATCGACGCTGGCGTGCATGGGCGTCACGGATGGGCGCGAGCGTGCGAGCCGCGAGGAGCCAGGCCGCCGCCGACACGATCGCCAGCGCAAGCGCGTCGGCGACGACGAGCGCGAGTCCGATCTGCTCGATGGTCGCGCGATACGCGATGTCGGCAGCCTGCTCGCTCGTCACCTCCGGGCCGATGTCGAACGCCGGCGCGAGAACCGTCGCCAGGGCGACGTAGAACGCTGCGCTGAAGAGGCCGAGGACGAGCGCGAACAGCCAGATGTACAGAAGAGTCAGCCGTCGCCGCGCTCGAGCGAACATCAAGTCTCCGCGGAGCCGGACCTGAGCCGATACCCGGCACCGCGAACGGTCTCGATCATGCCGTCCCGCCGCCCGCCGTCGATCTTGCGCCGCAGGCTCCGGATGTAGACCTCCACGACGTTCGACTCCGGAGCGAAGTCGGCGTTCCAGACCGCGTCGATGAGACGATCTC
>VBHW01000304.1:578-1126 GCA_005881055.1 Chloroflexota bacterium | reverse complement strand
AGCAGCGCGAACTCGCGGGACGTGAGCAGGACCGGCTTTCCGCTGCGCGTGACGGCCCGTGTCGCGGGCTCGATCTCGAGATCGGCGACGCGCAGGGCGGGGCCACGGTCGGGCACTTGACGCCGGCGGAGGGCCCGAATCCGGGCGAGAAGCTCGGCCATGGCGAACGGCTTGGCGAGGTAGTCGTCGGCGCCGAGGTCGAGGCCGGTCACCCGGTCGTCCACGGCGTCGAGGGCCGTGACCATGAGGACCGGCGCGGCGACACCGGCCGCTCGCAGACCGCTGCAGACCTCCAGGCCGCTCATCCCCGGCAGGACGACGTCGAGCAACACGACGTCGTACGGATACTGGGCCGCCCACGCCAGAGCTTCCCGCCCGTTTCCGACGACGTCGGTGGCCCAGCCTTCGCCGGCGAGACCGGCCTCCACTGCCTTCGCGATGGCCGGGTCGTCCTCGACCACGAGGACTCGCACGGATGATCCTCCAGGTGCGCCGCGGTCGTTGAGCGGTCGACGAATGTGACCGGCCACGACAGACTGGCCGCGGCT
>VBHW01000304.1:0-551 GCA_005881055.1 Chloroflexota bacterium | reverse complement strand
TCGGGGGCGCTTCACACCCGCGACGACGGTTCGGACAAGCCGACGACGATTCTCCTAGGGAGCGCATACGACCATCGGCGTGTTCGCCCGGGAACTCTCGGGCATTCGGCCCCCTCAATAGAGGTAGAAGACCCGGCCGGTCGGGGGCGGCCAGACCGATCAGCCCGGTGGCACGCCCGGCGGCGACCGGGGCGGCCAGACCGACCAGCCCGGTGGCGCGTCCGGAGGCGACGGGAGCGGCCAGCCAGGCGGCGGACCCAGCCAGGGCGGCAGCGGGGACCACTAGAACACGTTTCGGGACGGACGGCGCGCGGCTGTCGTCTTGGCGACACCCTGCGTCCCGCCCGCCACAGCGCTCTCGGTCGGCCCGTCCAGAGCTTTCGGTAACGATCATCGTCGATCTGAATCCGAAAGGACCCCACGCCATGCAGACCCGAGCCCACGGGCTGGCCATCATCGCTATCGGAACGTCCATCCTCGTCGGTGCGTGCAGCGCGGGCGCGACGCCTACCCCATCCGCTGGGTCGCCCGCGGCGACGGGCGCTCCAGCC
>VBHW01000302.1 GCA_005881055.1 Chloroflexota bacterium | reverse complement strand
CGAGATCAATCCCGAACATCTCCTCGTCGGGGAACATGAGCCCGCAGTCGATGACGACGATGTCCGAGCCGTATTCGAACACCGTCATGTTCTTGCCGATCTCGCCGACGCCGCCGAGCGGGATGATGCGGAGCAGGGAGCCGTCGTCTGTCATATCGGTCGCGTCGGTCAGAAGATCCGAAGCTGGTCGTCGTCCGGCTCGGCGACGGCGACCGCTGTGGCCGATGGTGCGGCCGCGGTGGGCGTTGCGGTCGTGACCGGCGTCGCGGCCGTGGCGGGCGCTCCGGCCGTGGCGGGAGCTGCTGTGGTCTCCGGCGTCCCGGGGCCGCCCGCCGCTGGGCCGGCCGCCGATGAGGTCTCGGCATCGGCGCCGGCGGGTCCGGATCGCTGTGACGCGCCGGGCGCCGCCTCGCGGCGTCGTCGAGCCGCGATGAGCGCCGACGGGACGGCCCGCATGTCCTCGAGCAGGACGCCCTCGTTCCGCACGTCGCGAACAGCGTAAGCGGGGTGGTACATCGCGAATGCGCTCGCGCCGTCCGGGCCCGCCCCAGCGGCCGGTCGAGCCGTGCCGTGGGCCTGGCCGATGCGCTCCCCCGGTCGGAACGAACCGAGCGAGAACCGCCCGAGCGTGACGACGAGCGCCGGATCGAGCACCTCGAGCTGTCGTCGCAGGAACGGAGCGCACGCGGCGATCTCGTCGGCCTGCGGATCGCGGTTGCCGGGCGGTCGGCACTTCACGACGTTCGTGATGAAGACGTCCTCGCGCCGCCAGCCGATCGATTCGATGAGGCGCGTGAGGAACTGCCCGGATTGGCCGACGAACGGGCGACCCGCCGCGTCCTCGTCGCGACCCGGGCCCTCGCCGACGAACGCGACCTCGGTCGACGGGTGGCCCTCGCCGGGGACCGCGTGCGTCCGGCTCTCGTGGAGACGGCAGTTGGTGCACGAGCGGACCTCGTCGGCGATGGCCTCGAGCGCCGCACGGCGCTCGGCCTCGGTCACGCCGCCCCCGCCCGGTCGGAGGCCCGGCGGACCCACCCGCGGCCCGCCAGGAGCTCGGCGATCTCGACCGCGTTCGTCGCGGCCCCCTTGCGCAGGTTGTCGCTGACGACCCAGAACGCGATCCCGCGGCCGTCGGGGACCGACGGGTCCTGCCGGACTCGCCCGACGAAGATCTCGTCACGGCCGGCAGCATCGGTCGCGAGGGGGTAGACGTGGGCCTCCGGGTCGTCCGCGACGACGACCCCCGGGACGGCCGAGAACAGCTCGCGCGCACGGTCGGGCGTCAACGGGTCGCGGGTTTCGACGTGGACCGCCTCGGAGTGGCTCACGAAGACCGGCACGCGCACAGCCGTGCAGCTGATCCGCATGTCCGGCAGGTGGAGGATCTTGCGGCTCTCCGTGACGACCTTCCACTCCTCCTTCGAGTACCCGTTGGACAGGAACACGTCGATCTCGGGCAGTGCGTTGAACGCGATGGGATGGGGGTAGACCGCGGCCTGCTTCGGGCGGCCCGCCACGTGTGCCCGGACCTGATCCTCGAGCTCGACGAGGGCGTCGGCGCCGGTCCCCGAGACGCTCTGGTATGTGTCGACGATCACCCGTTCGATGCCGACGGCGTCGCGCAACGCCATGAGCGGCGGGGCGAGCTGCATCGTCGAGCAGTTGGGGTTCGCGACGATCCCCTCGTGGGCCGCGGCGTCGTCCGGGTTCACCTGCGAGACGACGAGCGGTACCCCCTCGGCCATGCGCCAGGCGCTCGAGTTGTCGATGACCGTCGCCCCGCGGGCGACTGCGAGCGGAGCGAGCTCTTCGGACACCGATGCGCCGGCCGAGAAGAGCGCGATGTCGATGCCGTCGAAGGCCTCCGCGGTGGCCTCGCGAACGTCGAGGGTCCGCCCGTCGACGGAAACGCTCCGACCGGCCGATCGACCGGACGCCAGGAGGCGCAGTTCGCGCAGCGGGAACTCACGCTCCGTGAGGACCTGGATCATCGTCCGGCCCACGACGCCCGTGGCCCCCACGACTGCGATTCTGAGCGGTTGACGGGTCATCGACGGCACGGCTCCGCAGGCTCGGTCGTGTTCCGGGGCACGGGCGGGAGTATAGCAGCGGGTCCTCGCCGGCCGACTCGTCGACCCTGTTTCCGTCGCTCAGCAACCGGGGTGCTGGTAGGTTGGGACGGGACGCCCGCCGCCCTGGTCGTTAGCGCGATTCGACTAACTCCCGCCCCTCTCAGGGCCCCAGCCGGCGGTTCTCTCCAACTACCAACACCTGGACTGCTATCTGGCGGAAACGGCTGTCCGACCGAGTCGATGCCGTCACGGGGCGG
>VBHW01000301.1:1171-2959 GCA_005881055.1 Chloroflexota bacterium | reverse complement strand
TCACGGCCGCGTCGTCGGCATTCACGCAGCGGAACATCGGGATGACGATCGAGGAGTCGCTCGAGGCGTTCGCGCCCATGCTCGAACGGGCCGCTCGGCTCGGGTGGTGGCGGCGCGGCTACGTCTCGACGGCGTTCGGCTGCCCGTACACGGGACGCGTCGAGCCGGGGCAGGCCGTCGCGGTCGCCCAGCGGCTGCTCGATCTCGGCGTCGATGAGGTGTGCTTCGGCGACACGATCGGTGTGGGCGTGCCGGCCCAGGTGGCGGAGCTGGCGACGCTCGCCGCGGAGGCCGGCATCCCGGTGGAGCGGACGGCGTTCCACTTCCACGACACGCGCGGGACGGCACTCGCCAACGTGACGGCCGGTCTCGACGCGGGGATCCGGGCCTTCGACGCGGCCGCCGGCGGAACCGGCGGCTGCCCCTATGCCCCGGGCGCTGCCGGCAACCTCGCCACGGAAGACCTCGTGTACCTCCTCGACGCGTCGGGCTGGGAGCACGGCGTCTCGCTCGAGGGCGTGCTCGAGGCGGCCCGGTTCATCAGCGGCGTGCTCGGGCGCCCGCTCGCCACGAAGGTCGGCCAGGCGGGCGGCTGGGATCCCGCGACCGGAGCCGCGACCGCCCGGGCGTAGCGGCCGTCGGCGGGCGGGCCGCAGGCCCGGCGCCCGCTGGCACCGCGTCGTGCCGGCGCTCCGGAAACCCGCCGATTTCGTGCGCATCTCGCTCGCGCGCCTCCTGCTATCCTCGCGCAACCAATGGACGGGGTCGTGCTCGTGTTGAACCTGAATTACGAGCCGCTGAACGTCTGCAACCTCCCGCGCGCCTTCCGTCTCGTCTTCGGCGCCAAGGCCGAGGTCATCGAGTTCGACCACCAGGAGGTTCACACGCCGCGGCAGATCTTCCGCGCGCCCTCCGTCATCCGGCTCCAGCACCACGTCCGCCGTCCGCGCCCGCGGGTGAAGCTCACCCGGCGCGAGGTCTTCTCCCGCGACCGCCACACGTGCCAATACTGCGGCCGCCAGACGAGCGACCTCACGCTCGACCACGTCGTGCCCCGTCACCGCGGCGGCGGCCACACGTGGGAGAACCTCGTGACGGCCTGCAAGGCGTGCAACCACCGCAAGGGGGGCAAGGCCCTCGACGAGACGCGCCTGCGGCTCCGCCGCGTGCCCTTCGAGCCGCGCAGCGACGTCTACTCGCTCTTCATCCCGTACCTCGAGGACGAGCGCAACGGGACCTGGCGGGACTACCTCTTCCTCGGCCGGAACTGAGGCTGCCGGCGAGTGACGCCGACCGCGATCGCCGACGCGGTCCCATCCGCGGTGCTCGCGCTCACCGAGGTCCTTCGCACGAACGGTCATGCCGCGTATGTCGTGGGCGGCTGCCTGCGCGACGTCGTGCTCGGGCGCGTCCCGCACGACTGGGACCTCACGACCGACGCGCGGCCGGAGCGCCTCCAGGAGCTGTTCCCGGGTGCGCTCTACGAGAACAGGTTCGGGACTGTCACGGTCCGGGCCGCCGATGACGAGCCCGTGGAGATCACGACGTTCCGCGCTGACCAGGCGTACGAGGACTTCCGCCGTCCGGTGGCCGTCGAGTTCGGCGAGCGCATCGAGGACGACCTCGCCCGGCGCGACTTCACGGTCAACGCGATGGCCTGGGGCGGGGCGCCGGAGCGCGAACCCGCGTTCGTCGACCCGTTCGGCGGGAGGGCCGATGCGGAAGGACGGACCCTGCGCGCCGTCGGCGATCCGGCGAAGCGCTTCGGCGAGGACGCGTTGCGGATGC
>VBHW01000301.1:591-1057 GCA_005881055.1 Chloroflexota bacterium | reverse complement strand
GACAAGCTGCTCGCCGCGGAACGGCCCTCGGTCGGGCTCCGGCTCCTGGCGCAGACCGGCCTGCTCGCGGCCGTCGCCCCCGAGCTCGCCGCCCAGGTCGGCATCACGCAGAACAAGGTCGCCGGCGAGGACCTCTGGGACCACACGATTCGCTCGGTGGATGCGGCGGCCGCGGCGGGCTTCGGAGCCACCGTCCGCATGGCCGCGCTCCTCCACGACATCGGCAAGCCCGAGACCGCTGCGGACGGGCACTTCTACGGGCACGAGACGGTGGGCGCGGAGGCTGCCGCCGAGCTCCTCCGTCGGTGGCACGTGCCCAGGGAGACGATCGATCGCCTGGAGCGCCTCGTGCGACAGCACATGTTCGCGTACGACCCGTCCTGGACCGACGCGGCGGTCCGGCGCTTCATCGCCAAGGTGGGCCGGGCGTCGCTCGACGACCTCTTCGCGCTGCGCGAGGCGGACA
>VBHW01000301.1:0-554 GCA_005881055.1 Chloroflexota bacterium | reverse complement strand
GCGGCCGAGCTCGCGTCGAACGTCGTGCTCGAGCGGGGCGGGCTCGCCGTCGACGGGAACGACCTCATCGCCGAGCTGCGCATCGCGCCGGGCCCGACGCTCGGCCGGCTGCTCGACCGTCTCGTCGAGCGGGTCGTCGCCGAGCCACGGCTCAACGAGCGTGCGATCCTCCTCGATCTCGCCCGGACGATGCAGGAGGAGGAATGATCGAGCTCATGCTCGAGGCCGAACGGGCCCTCGTCTCCGGTCGCCTCGACCAGGCGGAGCGGCTCTACTGGCAGGCGGTCGAGTCCGACGCCCGGAACGCGATCGCCATCGTGGGCCTCGCCCGCGTCGCGCTCGAGCGAGGGGACGAGCGGACCGCCGGGGAGTTCGCTCGGCGCGCGGTCGCGCTCGATCCCGAGAACGCGGTGGCCTTGCGGCTCGACGCGCGACTCGCCAGGAGCCGGGCTGGCGACGGGGCGGCGGGCAGCGACGGCGGCGCGGGCATGGCCGGGGAGCCGCGCTGATGCGCGTCCTCGTGACCGGCGGCGCCGGATACATCGGGTCGGTGA
>VBHW01000313.1 GCA_005881055.1 Chloroflexota bacterium | reverse complement strand
CACGCCTCGAGAGGGAGCTGGCGCGGGCACAGGGGCTGCTCGCGGCAGCGCGGGAGCGGCTCGCGAACGACGACTTCACGTCGAAGGCGCCCGCCGCGGTCGTGGATGGCGCCAGGAGACGCGAGGCCGAGCTTGCCGAGCAGGTCCGCCGTCTCGCCGAGCGCATCGCGGCCGACAGGGCCTGACGACCGATGGAGACGGGCGACCGGACCGTCCTGGCCCTCGATCTCGGCGCCACCCAGATCCGGGTAGCCGTCGTGACGCCCGACGGGGCCGTGCATTCCCGGCGCAACGTCGACACGCCGATCCGAGATGGCCCGGACGCCGTCGTTGCCTCGTGCATCCGCGAGCTCCAGGCGGTGCGCGCGGCGTGGGAGGCGCGGGCCGATGGCGCTCAGGCGGAGGCGATCGGGATCTCGGCACCGGGTCCGGTCGACCCGTCGCGCGGCGTCATCCTCGATCCACCGAACATGGGTCCGCGGTTCCGCGACGTGGCGCTCGCGGAGCCGGTTGCCGCCGCGTTGGGGCTCCCGACCGTCCTCGATCGCGACACGCAGGTTGCCGCCCTGGCCGAGGGCGCTCACGGGGCGGCCCGGGGCTGCACCGACTTCCTCTACCTGACCGTGTCGAGCGGAATCGGCGGAGCGATCGTCAGCGATGGGCACCTGCTTCGGGGGCCGGATGGCACCGCGGGGGAGCTCGGCCATATCCTCGTCGACCGGGGCGGACCGCCCTGCGGCTGCGGGGCCCGGGGCCACCTCGAGGCGATCGCCGCGGGCGTCGCACTGGCGGCTCGGGCGCGCGAGGCCGTGGCCGGCGGAGCCGGCGGCATGCTCCCGGGCCTCCTGGCGGACCGAGGCGCCGCCTTCGGGGCGCGGGAAGTCGCCCTGGCCGACGAGGCCGGGGATCCCGTGGCGGGCGGGATCCTCGCCGACGCTCGGGATGCATTCGCACAGGCCTGCGTCAGCCTCGTCGACACGTTCAACCCGACGCGGATCGTCGTGGGCGGCAGCCTCGCCCGGAACCAGGGCGAGCGCTGGCTCCAGCCGGCTCGCGACAGGGTCGCGCGCGATGCGTTCCGGGTACCGGGCCAGCGCGTGGAGATCCTCGCGGCGGAGCTCGGCGATGACGTCGGCCTCGTAGGTGGCCTCGAGCTCGTCCGGGCTCGGTTGTGGACGTGAGCGGGACCCGTTCGAACCGGCGGACGCTCGAGCCGGCCAGGCTGCGATCCCGGCTCGCGGCGATCGACCCGCGAGTGCGCGCCGACTCCGATGCCATCCGGGTCGTTCGCGCGCCGGGCCGCGTCAACCTCATCGGGGAGCACACGGACTACAACGACGGGTACGTGATGCCGGCGGCGATCGGGCTCGAGATCCGGATCGCGTACGTCCCGACCGACGACCGGCGCGTCGAGTTGACGCTCGACCAGACGGGGGAGTCGGCGGCCTTCGGCCTCGACGCGATCGGCCCGCCGACGGGCCGCTGGATCGACTACGTCGCCGGCACCGCCCGCTCGCTTGCCGAGGCCGGAGCTCCGCTGCGAGGCTTCCGGGGCCTGCTCACGAGCACGCTCCCTCGTGGGTCCGGTCTGTCGTCGTCGGCTGCCCTCGAGCTCGCCGCGGCGTGGGCGCTCGGTGGCGACGAGCCGCCGGCGCTCGACGGCATGACGCTCGCACGCCGATGCCAGAACGCCGAGAACACGTACGTCGGCGTCCAGTGCGGGCTCATGGACCAGTTCGCCTCGTCGCTCGGCGTCGCCGGAGCCGGGCTCTTCCTCGACTGCCGGTCGCTCGAGTGGCATCCGGTCGCGCTGCCACTCGCGGAGCTCGCGCTCGTCGTGTGCCACTCGGGTTCACGGCGACGGCTGGACGACTCCGCGTACAACCAGCGGCGTGCGGAATGTGAGCGGGCCGTCGAAGCGATCGCCGTCCACGAACCCGCCGTCCGGTCGCTTCGCGACGTCGACGCGGCGATGCTCGCGCGGCACATCGCCGATCTCGACCCGGTCGCGGCACGCAGGGCCCGCCATATCGTCGACGAGAACGCGCGCGTCCTGGCCGCCGAGGCCGCACTCGCGGCCGGGGACTTCGCCGAGGTCGGTCGCCTCTTCGCGGCGAGCCACGACTCGCTCCGCGACCTGTACCAGGTGAGCTCGCCGGAGCTCGACGCGCTCGTGGCGATCGCCCGCGAGACGCCCGGCGTCGTCGCGGCCCGCCTGACCGGCGCGGGTTTCGGGGGCTGCACGGTCAACCTCGTCCACCGCGACGCGACGGAAGCGTTCCGGCGAGCGATCGAGCGGGACTATCCGGCGCGAACCGGCCTTCGCCCGACCGTCTACGAGGTGGATCCGGTCGATGGCGCAGGCGTCGTCGGCGAGCGCCGAGTCGCCATGGGATC
>VBHW01000309.1 GCA_005881055.1 Chloroflexota bacterium | reverse complement strand
GCGACATCCCCGGCGGTGCGCCGGGCGGGTCGCCGGGCGGTGCGCCGGGGGCGAGCGCCTCACCGTACGACCGCAGCTACTGACGAGGCCGCGCCGCTGTCAGTAGCCCTGCCAGGTCGTCACGATCGAATCCCCGCCGGTCCGCATCCCGACCTGCGCCGGCCGGGCGCGGTCGAGCGAGAAGCGGGCCTCGTCCTCGCCGGGCTGGGCGCCGTCGAGTAGCCCGAGGACGTACTTTCCGTCGGCGCTCATCCGCTCCTTGCCTCCCCGGCGTACCGTGATGCGGAAACCGCAGCGTCGAGGAGGTGTCCAGATGCGTTCCTTCCTCATCGTCGCGAACCAGACTCTCGCGAGCCCGACCCTCGCGAGCGCCGGGAACCGCTCGGCCATATTCCGCCGCGTGAGGTGGGCGGAGTCGGGATCGACGATGCGCTCGCCCGCTGAGGGATCGAAGACCGGCCCGTAGCGATCCGGGGCGACCTTGACGCCACGCCCGTCGATCGCCGGGATGCCGTAGAACGCGGCGTCGTAGTCGACGAAGCACGGCAACCGTCCGGCCGCGAACCGGTCGTCACCGCCCGGAGGCCCGACGAAGATCACGTCCTGCTTCGTGACCCGGATGAGGTCCCCGATCACCGGCCGGAAGAGGCGCGGTAGCCACGGTCCGCAGGCGAACACGAACTGCTCGCCGAGGAGCTCGCGGCCGTCCTCGGCGACGACCGCAGTCAGGCGGCCCCCGCTCGGCCGCGCAGGCTCGACCGACGCGAGCTCGAACCGGCCGCCCGCCTCCCGGAACGCGTCGACGACGGCCATGACGCCTCGCCGGGCGCGGAGCAGCCCCGCCTCCGGCTCGTAGATCGCAAAGACGATTCCCGTCGCGTCGATCTGGGGCCAGCGAGACTCGATCTCGCGCGGTCCGAGGCGCTCCACGGGGATCCCCTGCGCGCGCAGCGTCGCCTCCGACGCCGCTTCGAAGCCGTCGTCGCGCCGGGCGAGCCACAGGCAGCCTACCTGCTCGAAGAGCGGGATGCCGGCCTCGGCGCCGAACGCGATCCAGCGCTCGCGAGCGCGCCGCGACCAGCGCGTATAGAAGGCGTCAGCGCCGTGGGCGGCCCGCATGATTCGCGACTCGTCGCCCGACGTCGCCCGGGGATGCCCGACGCCGTACGCGTCGACGAGGATCGTCCGGCGGCCGGCACGTTGGGCCGCGAGCGCCGTCCATGCGCCCATCACGCCTGCCCCGACCACGACGAGGTCCGCGGCCGCGTCGTATGGCGAACCGCCATCGAGGCTTCGGTCTCCACTCACGGCGTGAGGGTGAGGGTCGACACGGCGGACTTCTCCACCGCCGCAGGGCTGAACGGCAGGCCGACCTGGCGACAGGCGAGCCAGTCGTCGATGAGGTCGGAGTAGTGCCGGTCGAACGGGTTGCCCGACTGGCCGGTCGTGATGACGATCCCGGCGCCGTCGAGGTCGCCCATGTCCACGACGAGCCGGTAGGACGGGCCGTTCGTCACGTCGAACGCGGCCAGCAGCCCGCCCGGCCGGTACGTCGGGTCCTCGGGGTCGTAATAGGCGGACTTGAACTCGTAGTACGTGTTGTCGACCGCGCCGGCCGCGCCGGCGACGGGGAAGGGGCCGCTGTTCAGGTACCAGTCGATCGGTCCGATGCCGCCGGCCCCGAGCGTCGCCTCCTGGAACGTGATCGTGTGGAGGCGCCCCCAGGTCCAGCCGCCCGGGTCGCCGAGCTCGGCACGGAGTCCCGCGCCGGCGCTGTCGAGGGCCGCGCCGACGATGTCCGCCATCGTCTCGGTTCGGTTGGTCGTCGTGCGATCGTCCCACCACGGGCTCGCCGGGTCTCCCAGGATCGCGATGAGGGCCTGCCAGCTCGGCGGGCTGCCGACGTAGTCGCGGGCGAGGTCGTTGCCGAGCTCGTCGTCGAAGAGCCCGCGGAGGAGTCGGTACTCGAACGCCATGTACGCTGCGCAGCCCTCGCTCTCGACCCCGCAGGTGCTGTCCCAGCCGCGGATCCGTCTGAGGACCTCGGTGCCGTCCGCGGTGCGCGGCGCCGCGTCCGCCAGGTGGGCCACGACGAGAGGCGCTCTGAGGACCCGGGTATCGGCCTGGATCGCGCGCATCGCGTCCGGCGTCACGCCGCCGGTCCCGGCCGCGTCGAGCATCTCCGTGATCCGGCGGGCGCGGTACCCCGGGTCCCACTCGCGGCCGAGGAACGCGGCGAAGCTCGTGTCGACGGGAGCGGCGTTGGCCGTGACGATGCGTCCGGCCGGCGGGTCGAAGAGCCGCGGCAGCCGGTCGTACGGGACGTAGCCGACCCATTCGTGGAGGCCGTCCCAGCCGGGCACCGGACGGTCGCCGAGGTCACGCTTGTCCGCGCGGATCGGCATGCGACCCGGGACCTGCAGCCCGATGTGGCCGTCGACGTCCGCGTAGACGAAGTTCTGCGACGGCGCGCCGTAGACCGCCAGGGCGGCCCGGAAGTCGTCCCAGTTCCGCGCGGTGTCGATCGCGAAGAACGAGTCGAGCAGCCGGTCTGATTCGGCCGTCGCGGTCCAGCGCAGGCTGTAGACGGCGCCCGTCGCCTTCAGATCGTCGTCGACATCGCTGATCACGGGTCCATGTCCGGTCGATCGGACGTCGAGCTCCACGTCCGGGCCGTTCGCGACGTGGATCGTCTCGTGGCGCACGGTGAACGCCTGGGACGACCCGCGGAACAGGTAGTGCGACGCGTCCGCGGGGTCGACCTTCTCCTCGAAGAGGTCCTCGACGTCGGGGCCGACGTTCGTGGCGCCCCACGCGATCCGCGCGTTGTGCCCGAGGATGACGCTCGGCACGCCCGGGAACGACACGCCGACGACGTCGAACGGGCAGGCGGGGCCGACGGTCCGGCAATGCAGGCCGTTCATGAACCAGACCGACGGCATGTCGAGGCCGAGATGGGGGTCGTTCGCGAGGAGGGCGTGCCCGGTCGCGCTCTTCGATGGAGCGACGACCCAGTTGTTCGAGCCGATACCGTCTTCCACGCTCGCGCCGGCGGATCCGTTGAGGCCGGCGACGTCGAGCAGGCTGCCGGCGAGCGCTCCGAGTCGCCCCCAGCCCGCGGCGGCGTTCCTGTCGATCGCGGCGTTCCTGCCGATCGCCCTTTGTGGCGCGATCGGCGTCGCGACCGGCGTCGTACTCGCGGTCGTGCTCGCCGGTTCGGCGCCGTCTCCGGCGGCCGTCGGCACCTCGATCGGTCCGTCCGACGGATAGGCCGGGAACAGCTGGTCGGTGAGGGCCGGGTCGCCCAACGTCGCGTCGGCGCGGAGGCGGAAGATCTCGCGGTCGAGGTTGTCCCCGAGGTTCCATGCCTGGACCTTCGACCAGGTAGCCGAGTCGAGCGGGGTCCAGGGCTCGGGATCGTACCCACCGATTCCTCCGCCGCGCCCGAACATCAGTCCCTCGAGGACGAACGGGAGGCCGAGCGAGCCGCGGTGCCCGTCGATCCAGCGGTTGACGCCAGCCGCGTAGGCCTCCAGTCCCGCTCTGGTCGCGGGCGAGGCGGCGTCGAGGTCGCGCTGTCCAGCCTGCCGCCATCCGAGGGTGCGGATGAAGCGGTCCTTGTCGAGCGTGCTCTTCCCGAACAGCTCCGAGAGCCGACCGGCGCCGATGTGGCGCCACACCTCCATCTGCCAGAAGCGCTCCTGGGCGTGGACGTAGCCCTGTGCCATGAGCAGGTCGTGCGGGTCCTCGGCGACGATCTGGGCGATCCCGTTCACGTCGCGCGTGACGGTGACCGGCGCGTGCAGTCCGGCGAGCTTGAACGAGCCGTCGCCCTGGGGCAGGGCGCGTGCGGTGACCCACGCGAGGAGGGCCCCGCTGACGATGACGGTGACCAGCAGGAACGCGAGCACGACCTTCAGGGCGCGACGGACGAGCCGCACGATCCCCTCCTCAGCGATCCAGGAGCGTGCCGATGCCGAGCCGCTCGGCCGTCGCGAGGATCGCCCGGCCGAAGATGACGTCCGCGAGGCCGACGCCGAGGTGCATGGCGACGACGCGTCCCGGTGGTCGCGTTGTCCCGGCGATGAGCGCCCCACCGATCGTTCCCGCCGGGTCGGGGTAGTCGTCGAACGCACCGGCGGCCCGGTTCGCGACGAACTGGCCGACCTCGTCGACGAGGAAGAGGTCCGCATCCCGCGCGACCTCGGCCGCGCAGTACGTCGCGTAGTCGATCGGCACGACGAGGGCGTCCGGCCGCAGCCACTCGTTCGTCATGACCTGGCGCACGGGCCCGAACGACGCGGCCGTGACGACGACGTCCGCCCCCTCCACCGCCGACCGCGCGTCCGGCGCGACCTCGACGGCCGCGACGCCCGGCGAGGCTCGTGCGAGCTCGGCGAGGGCATCGGCGCGCTCCGGATGGCGGTCGAACAGCGACAGCTCGAGCCCGGGCAGGACGTGCCCGAGCACCGGGAGGTGGCTCCGTGCCTGCGTACCCGCCCCGATGAGCGCTGCCCGCGTTGCGCGACCGGCCACCCGAGGGGCGAAGGCGCGGATCGCGACGCCGCTGACGGCGGCGGTGCGCTCGGCCGTGATCGGGGCTCCGTCGAGGATCGCGATCGGCTCCCCGGACAGGGGATCGCTGAGGATCACCGTCGCGTGGATCGCCGGGATGCCGGCGGCGTTGTTCGTGGCGAACCCGGCTACCCACTTGAGGCCGAGGCCGTCAGCGGAGCCGTCCGTCGCGGCCCCGCGCAGCAATGCCGGCATCGCATGCGCGAACGAATCCGGTGGCCGGGGATGGACGCCGATCTTCGCG
>VBHW01000325.1 GCA_005881055.1 Chloroflexota bacterium | reverse complement strand
AGACGCGCGCGAGTTCCACCTCCGCACCGACTCGATCAGCTACATCCTCCGCGTGTACGAGAACGGCTGGCTCGGCGGGGTCTACCTCGGGCCGGCGCTCGCGGCGGGGCGGTCGCACCGGCATCTCGGCACCCCTGAGTTCCATGGTTTCTCGAACCGCCTCGGCGAGCCGGTCGCGCTCGAGATCCCGACCCCCGGCAGCGGCGACTATCGCGTCCCGGCGCTCGTGGTCGAAGGTGCCGACGGCTCGACCGTCCTCGACCTGGCGCACGCCGGGCAACGGATCCGGGCGGGGAAGGCGCCGCT
Organism: Chloroflexota bacterium; assembly: GCA_005881055.1. Lineage (GTDB taxonomy): Bacteria > Chloroflexota > Limnocylindria > Limnocylindrales > CSP1-4 > C-114. The sequence goes on along the minus strand of VBHW01000325.1, from coordinate 2,375 downwards.
CCCCGGGTTGCCTGCCACGTACGTCGAGGACGACGACGAGGCGACGACGCTCGAGATCGACGTCGCGGACGGATCGACGGGGGCCCTCGTCACGCTGTCGTACACGCTCTTCCGCGACGTGCCGGCGATCGCCCGGAGCATGCGCATCCGGAACCACGGCCGCGCCCGGTTCACGATCCGGTGCGCGATGAGCGCGAGCCTCGACCTGCCGGACAACGACTGGAACTTCGTCCACCTGAGCGGCACCTGGGCGCGCGAGCGGCACGTGCGGACGCGGCGGCTCGAGCTCGGCCGGCAGTCGATCTCCAGCCCGCGCGGCTCGTCCGGTCACCAGCACAACCCGTTCGTGGCACTGACGCGCGCCGCCACGACCGAGGATCGGGGCGAGGCGATCGGCTTCAGCCTCGTCTACTCCGGCAACTTCCTCGCCGAGGCCGAGGTCGAGCCGTTCCGCACCGCACGGGTGCGCATCGGGATCGACCCGGAGACGTTCGCATGGCGGCTGGAGCCGGGCGCCGAATTCGTCACGCCCGAGGCGGTCATCGTGTACTCGGACACCGGGCTCGGTGGGATGAGCGACGCGTACCACCAGCTCTACCGGGAGCGCCTCGCCCGCGGCCCGTGGCGCGACCGGCCGCGTCCGGTCCTCGCCAACAACTGGGAGGGAACGTACTTCGACTTCACCGAGGAGCGGCTGCTCGCGATCGCGACCGTGGCCCGCGACCTCGGCATCGAGCTCTTCGTCCTCGACGACGGCTGGTTCGGCAAGCGGGACAACGACGACTCATCGCTCGGCGACTGGTTCGTCGACCGACGCAAGCTCCCCAACGGGATCGCCGGCCTCGCGCGTCGGATCGAGGAGCTCGGCCTGCGGTTCGGCCTGTGGATCGAGCCCGAGATGGTGAGCGAGCACAGCGAGCTGTTCGCGGCCCACCCCGAGTGGGCGATCGGCATCCCGGGGCGATCACGCACGGAGGGGCGCCAGCAGCTCGTCCTCGACATGTCTCGGCCCGAGGTCGTCGATCACCTCTTCGCCGTCCTCTCTGAGATCCTCGCCGGCGCGCCGATCTCCTACGTCAAGTGGGACATGAACCGCTACATCACCGAGCCGTACAGCGCCGCGCTGCCACCGGAGCGGCAGGGCGAGTTCTTCCACCGCTACATGCTCGGTGTCTACGCGCTCTACGACCGCCTGACGGACGCCTTCCCGGAGATCCTCTTCGAATCCTGTGCTGGCGGCGGCGGCCGCTTCGACCCGGGGCTGCTGTACTACGCGCCGCAGGCGTGGACGAGCGACCAGACCGACGCGATCGAGCGCCTGTCGATCCAGTGGGGGACGTCGCTCGTCTATCCGGTGAGCTCGATGGGCGCGCACGTCTCGGCGGTGCCGAACCACCAGGTCGGGCGCATCACCCCGATCGACACGCGGGCCGCGGTCGCCTTCTTTGGCGCATTCGGCTATGAGCTCGACACGACGTCGCTCTCGGCCGATGAACGGGCGCGGGTCGCCGAGCAGGTCGGGTTCTTCAAGCAGCACCGCGAGCTCCTCCAGTTCGGGCGGTTCGTCCGCCTGCGGAGCCCGTTCCCCGGACCGGATGGCGGGTCCGCCAACGAGACCGCCTGGATGGTCGTCTCGCCCGATGCCCGCCGGGCCATCGTCGCCTTCTACCAGGTGCTCAACCGGCCGGTCCCGGGGGCCGAACGGTTGCGGTTGCGGGGCCTCGACCCTTCGACGTCCTATCGCGTGACGGCCTGGCCGGCTGGGCGGGACACGTTGGCCGTCGCCAACGTCGGCGTGCACGACGGCGCCGAGCTCATGGGTGCCGGTCTCCGCATCGACGCCTCCCGCGAGGAGACGGCGGCGCGCGGCGACTTCTGGTCCCGCCTGTTCGTGCTCGTGGCCGAGTAGCCCGAGGCCGCGATGGCCACCACGCATCGGTCAGGCACCGGCTCCACGGGCTCCTCGCGCTCCTCGGCGAGCGACCTACCGGCGAGGGGCGTCGCCGACGTCAAGCTCGCGGAGCTCCTCGACGGCTCGGGCTGCCCGCTCTGCCTGGGCGCTGCGCGTTCCGCCGCCGCCTACATCCACGCGTTCCTCTACGAGAGCGTCGCGGACGTCCGATTCCGCGCCGAACTCGACCGATCGCGCGGGTTCTGTCGGGCGCACGCACGGCAGGTCCTGGAGGCCAACCGATCCGGGTCGGGCGGGGCGCTGGGTGCGTCGATCCTGTTCGGTGCCGCGCTCGCGATCCGTGGGCGCGAGGTGGAAGCGATGATCGGCAGCCGGGGCAGGGACCGCCAGAAGCGCGCCGCCGATGCCGCGCGACCCGCCGCCTGTCCCGTGTGCCGGACCAGCGGCGATGCGGTCGCGGGCG
>VBHW01000324.1 GCA_005881055.1 Chloroflexota bacterium | reverse complement strand
CGGCCAGCCAGTACACGAACGCCGGCATGATGCTGAAGATCGTCCCGATGATCATGAAGAACCAACGGCCCACCATCGCCTGGCGGATCTGCAGCGCGGCCAGGCGCGCGTTCAGGCCCCGGAAACGCTCGGTCGCGGCGGCCTGCTGGCCGAACGTCTTCGTGAGGAGGACGCCGCTCACGCTGAGCGTCTCCTCGGTCGCGGCGGAGAGATCGGCTAGCGACTTCTGCGTCTCCGTGCTCACCTCGCGGCGGACTTTGCCCACGCGGTAGGTGAGGTACATGAAGAACGGGAGGAGCCCGAGGGACAGCACGGTCAGCCGCCAGTCGAGGATGAACATCGCCGCCATCGTGCTGATCGCGACGGCCATGTTGCTCGTCACCGACGACGCCGTGTCCGTCACGACGGCCTGGACGCCGCCGACGTCATTCGCCAGGCGGCTCTGGATCTCGCCGGTGCGCGTGACCGTGAACCAGCGCAGGGGCATGCGCTGGAGGTGGCCGTACAGCGCGAGCCGCAGGTCCTGCATGACCCGCTGGCCGATGACGTTGTTCAGGTAGCTCTGGCCGACGCCGATGAGCCCCGACACGATCGGCAGCAGGATCATCAGCCCGACGTAGAGGTTCAGCCGGCCGAAGTCGCGCCCGACGATGACGTCGTCGATGAGGAGCTTGAGGAGGATCGGGTTGACGAGCCCGATGAGGCTCGTGAGGAGGATCGCTCCGAGGACGATGACGACGGCGCCGACGTACGGCCGGAAGAACGCCGCGATCCGCCGGATCGTCCGGCCCCTGCGTTCGGGGGAGACGGGCGGCAGGTCTGATGCCCCGCCGCGCATGAAACGGCCGCCGCCACCGCCGCGGAACGTCATCGATGCATCACGTGGGCAGCCGGCCTACCAGGCGGCCGCGGTGCTCTCCTCGACCACGCCGACCGACTCGAGCCAGCGCTCGGCATCGATCGCCGCCTTGCAGCCCTCGCCCGCCGCCGTGACCGCCTGGCGGTAGCGATGGTCGTGCACGTCGCCGGCGATGAACACGCCCTCGATCTTCGAGCCGGTCTCGTCGCGGACCGTCAGATAGCCTTTGTCGTCGACCTCGAGCCAGTCCTTGAACACGTCCGTGTTCGGCTTGTATCCGATTGCGATGAACAGGCCCTCGGCGTCCATCGTCCGCTCGGCGCCGGTGGTCGTGTCGCTGACGCGCAGGCCCTCGACGTGAGCCTCGCCGAGGACCTCCTCGACCTTCGTGTTGTAGTGCATCTCGATCTTCGGGTTCGCCTTCGCCCGGTCGACCATGATCTTGCTGCCCCGGAACCCGTCACGCCGATGGAGCAGGTGGACCTTCGTGGCGAACCGCGTCAGGAACGTCGCCTCTTCGAGCGCCGTGTCGCCGCCGCCGACGACCGCGATCTCCTTGCCGCGGAAGAAGAACCCGTCGCACGTCGCGCAGGCAGAGACGCCGCGTCCGCGCAGGCGCGTCTCGCTGTCGAGGCCGAGCCAGAGCGCCGAGGCGCCCGTCGCGACGATGACCGCCTGGGCCTTGTACTCGACGCCGCGAGCCCACAGCCGGAACGGCCTTGCGCTGAAGTCGACTCGCTCGATGTCGACGTCGACGATGTGCGTTCCGAACCGCTCGGCCTGGGCCCGGAACGTGGCCATGAGGTCGGGCCCCTGGATGCCGTCGGGGAAGCCCGGGTAGTTCTCGACGTCGCTCGTGATCATGAGCTGGCCGCCGGGCGCCGACCCCGCGAGGACGATCGGCTCGAGGTTCGCGCGCGCCGCGTAGATCGCGGCCGTGAGCCCGGCCGGGCCGGAGCCGACGATGATGACCTTCGCCTCGGTGCGGCCGCGATCGTGCGTGCCCGTGAGGGGCACGGCAGCGGCCGTCGTGGGCTCGGCGGGCGCAGTTGGGGCGGCTCCGCCGAAGTCGATCTTGAATGGCGATGCCGCCTGCTCGGTGCCCGTGCGTCCGTCGCCCGAGAAGTCGATCGCGAGCCCGGACGGCCTCGGATTGGATGTGGTCCGGTCGTCGCTCATGAGCCCATCGTAGCACGGAACGCATACTCCGGGGGAGTATCCGGAGTCGGAGCAGCGCCTCGGCGGGAGGTCCTCCGAACCGCGATATCGGCCACATCATTACCCGACCATGATTGGCGGCGCCGACCCCCGCCTATGAGCGCCGGCATCGATCCCACCAATGGCACGAGCGATAGAGCCGTCCGCGAAGGCCGGCGAGGCCGTTCACACACCCGGATAGGCGTCCGGTAATGGTGTGGTCGATACGGCGACGACGGCCCGGACGAACGCAGCTGCATCACCTACAGGTCGTGGATCTGGGGGATGATGTCGCGGCCGATCGTCTCGAGCCGCGACAGGTCCTCGACCCCGGGGACGCTGACGATGATGTGCTGCGCGCCGGCATCGCCGAGCTCGCCGAACCGGTCGACC
>VBHW01000323.1:5928-6877 GCA_005881055.1 Chloroflexota bacterium | reverse complement strand
CCGCTCGGGTTCACGGGGAGGTTGGTCGGCCGGTGGAAACGCCACCGCCGTTCGGGGTGAACCGGTTTCAGGGATGCGCTGCGACAGGAGCTCGCGCCGGCCGACGAGAGCCGCCGCACCGCAGACGAGGAGCACGGCCCCGGCCAATGACAGGGCGACTCGCGCGCTCGCCGCCCCGGCCACTGCGCCGCCGAGCAGCGCACCGACCGGCATGAGCCCCCAGTAGAGGAGCGAGTACAGGGCGGTCAGGCGGCCGCGGAGCTCGACCGGGGAGAGCGCCTGGACGAGCGACAGGCTGGCAGAGGCGTAGATGACGAAGCCGGATCCGACGAAGGCCATCGCGGCCATGGCCAGCTGCAGGCCCGGGGCCAAACCGAAGGCGGCCAACCCGGCGCCGGCTGACGCCAGCCCCACGAAGATCGCACGGCCGTGTCCGGCTCCGCTCATCAGCCGCGCGGCACCCAGCCCGGCGACGAGACCCCCGGCTCCTGCCGCTGCCAGGAGGAGCCCAAGGCCATCGGCGCCCGCCCCGAGCTCCCGTGCTGCAACGGGCAGGAGGAAGTTATAGGCGAGCCCGAGCGCGCCCGGGCCGATCGACAGGAGCAGGATCACTCCCACGATGGGCACCTGGATCGCGAACCGGGCCGCCTCGAGGATGGGCGCGACGAATGCCGTCGCGGGATGCGCGGCCGGCCCGCCGCCACCGCCCGGAAGACGCCAGACAGGAAGGGCGGACCCCACGAGGAGGATCCCGGCGCCGAGGATCGTCACGCCGGCGGGGAAGCGAGCGAGCATGAGGCCGGCCGCGGCGCCGCCCGCGATCCGTCCCACGTTGATGGCGAGGAACGTGAACGCGACCGCGCTCGACACAGCGGCCGGGGGCACCAGGTCGTTGACGATCGAGATCGTGCCCGGCCCGCCCAGCGTGAGCAACGTCCCGACGCCGAAC
>VBHW01000323.1:5224-5856 GCA_005881055.1 Chloroflexota bacterium | reverse complement strand
GCGCGCCCCGTGACGGTCAGTCAGCAGGCCAGCGTGCAACATGAAGAGCCCGAAGGGCAGGCTGAACAGGAACGACGCGAACCCGACGCTGCCGGCCGAGCCGGTCACGCCCAGCACGTACCAGCCAAGACCGGCGCCCAGCATGAAGATCGACGAGTTCGAGGCAAAGCCGGCAAGGACGTACACCCGGAATGGCGGGTAGGCGATCGCGCTCATGCGCTCAGCCGGGAGCAGAAGGTGGTGGGGCGCACCTGGGCATGGCCCTGCTCTGGGGACGGTCCTCCCGTCGGGGATTGGGACGACGCGCCCGGTGCGCCGCCGGAACCCCGATGATAACCGTCACGCCGGCTGAGGCGCCGATCGGGGGCGGGAGGCAAGTTCGATGAGCGTCGGGTTCGGAATCGTGGGCTCCGGTCTCATGGCCGGCATCTATGCCAACTGCCTCAGCGAAGACACAACGAACACCCGCCTCGTGGCGATCGCCGTCGGCTCGCGCGCTCCGAGTCTGGCCGCCGAGCACGGTGTGGCGCACGAGCCGTCGCTCGATTCGTTGCTGGCGCGCGAGGACATCGACGCGGTCGTGATCGCGACGCCCCACTCGGCGCATCTGCCCGAGACGCTCGCCGCCGCTC
>VBHW01000323.1:1837-5199 GCA_005881055.1 Chloroflexota bacterium | reverse complement strand
GCCTCGACAAGGCGGAATGCCAGCAGATGATCGCGGCGTGTCGCTCAGCCGGAGTCCGCCTGACGGTCGGCAAGATCACGCGTCGTCTCGAGGCGCCGTTGGAGGCGAAGCGGATGGTCGACGCGGGCGACATCGGCACCGTGCGCATGATCCAGGTCTGGCGAGCACTCGAGGGCGGCCTGCCGTTCGAGGAAGGCAACTGGGCGCTCGACCCGAAGGAGGGTGGCCCGTTCCTCGATTGGGGCTCGCACGGCTGCGACATCGTTCGGTGGTATGCGGGCGCCGAACCGGTCCTCGCCTTTGCGCAGTACGCGCGGTACGGCCCGGCCGAGAAGGTCGACCCGACGGCCTTCGCCCAGTTCACGTTCGCCAACGGCGTGCTCGCCCATATCTGGATGACCTACGAGCTGCCGCATGCGGTGATGGCCGGCCGGGCGAGGTACATCGTGATCGGCTCGCGTGCGATCCTCGAGATCAACGCCTATGGCCAGGTGAAGCGCAGCCGGACCGATGGCTGGGACGTGGTCTACGAGTCGCCCGATTGGGTGTCGGCCGACGAGCCGTGGGGCTACCCAAATCGCTACATCCGGGACGGGTTCGCGCGCCAGGTCCAGGATTTCGCCGACGCCATCGTCGAGGACCGTGAGCCCGAGGTCACCGGCGAGGACGGGCTCAAGGCGGTCGAGATGGTCCAGGCGGCGACGCGGTCCGCAGAGACGAACTCTGCCGTCCGGCTACCCCTCTGACGCGGGCGCGGGTCCGCACACGGCACGACCGTACGATCGCGAGCACATGGCCGATTCCCGGCGTCCGGAGGCGAGCTTGCGGACGGTCGCCTTCCGTCGCGCGACGATCGATGACGCCCAGGCGACGTTCGCGGTAGTCCGCGAGGCGGCGGAGGATGTCCTTCGACGAGCCGGCCGCCCGTCCGGCGACGCACTGGGCCTGCCGCTCGAGCGCGTCATCCGCTTCCGGCAGTCCTGTGTCCGCCACGACCCCGATCGGTTCTGGGTCGCTGAGGCGGCCGGGCGCATCGTCGGGGCAGCGATCGCCGTCCTTCGCGAGCACGTCTGGTACCTCGCGGCGCTCCACGTCGTGCCCGAATTCCAGTCGCGCGGGATCGGAACCGAGCTCATGCGACGTTCGCTGGGCGACGCCGACGCGCGCACCACGATGACCGTGCTGACCGACGCGATCAACCCGGTCTCGAATGCGCTCTACCTGCGCTTCGGCATGCTGCCCCAGGAGTCGATCCTGACGTTCGGGGGTCCGCTCGACCGCCCTGGCGGTCCGAGGGACGACCGCGAGGCGGCGACCTGGGCGACCTCCCGCCCGATCGCCCTCCCTCGCGACCGGGCCGATCTCGACCGGCTCGACCGGGGCAGTGTGGGCTTCAGGCGCGCGATCGACCACGAGTTCTGGTGTGGCGTCCCGGGGGTCGAGGGTCACGGCATGCAGACGGGCGGCGAGGTGCAGGGCTACGTGTATGTCTCGAACGCCGGTGCGGTCGGGCCGGCGGCGGTCTCAGCTCCGGACGGCGTGGCCGGCGCCCTGGCGGCCGCCGCGCGGTTCGCTCGCGAGCGCGGGGCGGATAGCCTCCATGTTCGACTGGCCGGCTCTGCCCGACACGGGATCCGATGGCTCGTCGAGCGTGGCTTCCGCCTCGACGGCATCGGGCTCATGCTCAGCAGCAAGCCCGTGGGCCGCCTCGATCGGTACATCACGTCCGGGGCCGATGCCCTCTACTGAGGATCACGCTGGGTTGATCGACGCTCGAGCCAGCGGAGGCCAGCTGCGCGCGGGCGTCGCCCGTCGCGACATCACGCAGCCGCCCGGCTCGCCGGCCGGGCTCAGCCTCACGATGCCGGTTGATGAGATCTGGGACCCGTTGACCGCGACGGTCCTCGTCCTGGAAGCGGGCCAGCTCCGCACGGCCCTCGTCGGGCTCGACCTCGTGGGCGTGCTCGCCACGACGCACGCGAGAATCCGGTCGGCGGTGTCGCGCGCGACGGGTGTGCCGCCCGAGCACGTCATCGTCAACGCGTCCCACACCCACAGCGCGCCGTATGTCAGCGAGGAGCTGCAGGCGCTGCTCAGGCCGCACGGCCTGCGGATCATGGCCGACACGTTCGCGGACGAGCTCGTCGGCGCGATCGAGGCGGCTGCAGTCGAGGCTGCCGGACGGGCCCAGCCGGTGACGGCTCGCTTCGCGCGCGGCGCCGTCGACCGCATCGCGTCCAACCGCCGGCCACGCCTGCCGGACGGCGGCATCGTCCATCGATTCGGGCGTCCCTCAGCCTGGATGCGCCGGCTCCCCGAGGGACACATCGACCCCGAGGTCGCGGTGCTGACGCTCGACGGCCTCTTCGGGACGGTCGCGACGCTTGCCAGCTACGCGTGCCACCCGACCGCTGCCGGCGGCGACAACCACCCGCACGTGTCGGCCGACTTCGTCGGCGTCGGGCGGGCCGTCGTGGAGGATGCGGTCGGCGCGCCGGTCCTGTTCCTGCAGGGCTGCGGAGGAGACGTCGGCACGGGCAAGTGGGTCGCGCGCGGCCGGCGGGCCGATGCGGCGGCGATGGGGCGGCGCTTCAGCCTGGATGCGCCGGCTCCCCGAGGGACACATCGACCCCGAGGTCGCGGTGCTGATGCTCGACGGATGCCCGAGCAGGAGGCCGAGCTGGAGGCCGCCGTGCGAGCGAGCGACGCGGCCCGGATCGTCGCGACCGGCGATGCCATCGTCGTGGCCCGCCGGGCCGAACAGGCGCGACGCCCGCTCGTGAAGTCGGTTGCCATCGGCGACGTTGCGCTCGTGGCCCTGCCCGGCGAGGTCTTCCTCGAGCTCGGCCAGTCGATCGCGCGACGGTCGCCGTTCGCGACGACCGTCGTGACCGCGTACGACGACAACACGCTGCAGTACATCCCGACAGCGGCCGCATTCGACGACGGCGCGTACGAGATCGCGGGCGGATGGCGCTACGTCTCCCGCGGACAGGGCGAGCGACTGGCCGATCAGGCGGTGGCGCTGGTGCAGGCGATGGCGTCGGCCTCACGGTAGCCAGGCACGGCGCGATCCATTTCGCCGCCAAGGGACCGGCCTCGGTTCAGGGGACGTTGCCTTCGAGGGGTGTCATCCAGGCGGGCGCCGGCGACATCACATAGAAGACGCGCAGCGGCTCGTCGCCGAGGACCGTGCTCCGGTACGTGTAGCCGGCGGGGAAGAACACTACATCGTCCGCACCGAACTCGAACGAGCCCTCGTCCCACTCGACTCGAGCACGCCCGGCCAGGCACAGGTAGACCTCGTCGTGCTCGCCGAGGTGGGGGATGCCGTCGACGACCGTACCCTCGAGCGGGTCGTC
>VBHW01000323.1:1240-1823 GCA_005881055.1 Chloroflexota bacterium | reverse complement strand
TCGCTCCAGAACACCCCGGCGAACAGGCGTTGCGAGCCGCTCGTCGCAGGCGTCACGATCCGGCTGGAACGGGCCAGCGGATTGTTCGCCCGGGGCCTGGTCTCGGCCAGGGGAAAGACCCTGGGGCGTGGACGGTCCGCGTGCGAGCCGATGCTCATCCCCGCTCGCCGGACGCCACCGCGCCGGAGACATCGGCGTTCGCGTCGTAGATCGTCTCCCCGAGGCCGAGGATGCACGAGCCACGATCGCCACCGAACCACGGACGCCAGATCGGGTTGGGGAAGCTGGTGCCCGCCTGGCGGGCTCCGTTGATCGTCGCGCTCGGTCGGAATGACTCGACGAGCATCGTCGCGATCCAGGCATCGCCGGTGCGGGTCGGACCCGAGGCGAAGACGGGCCATCCGAGATCGTCCCACCGGGCGTCGACCTGCAGGCCGTCCGCTCGCACCCGATAGGCGATGCCGTAGGGTCGAGCCACCTGTCGCTCGAACGTCGCCGGCAGGGCCGCCTGGCCAGGGTCGCGCATCGGCCACTGCGCCGGCCGCAGGCGCGATCCGAGTGCCTCGGCCAGGCCCGGATTGTC
>VBHW01000323.1:0-1149 GCA_005881055.1 Chloroflexota bacterium | reverse complement strand
AGCCGATCCAGTACAGGCTCAGGAGCACGTCGGGTCGCTCGGCAGCAACGTCGACCTTCAGCGCCATGATCAGGTGGTCCATCTGGCGGAGCACCCTGCTCGAGTGGATCGTCGGCCCCTGACTCATCGCCCGGCGTCCATCAGGCGGGCTTCTGGGGCTCGCCCATCGGGGTCGGCCGGTCCTCGACCGGCGCCTCGGGCAGCGCGCCCATGCCGTCGTCCTCGGAGGCGAAAGGCGAGGCGACGACCGCGGCACCGGTTTCGGGGATCACCGGCAGCTGGCGCGTTCCTCCGGCTGCCTGGATCTCCGACCAGAAGTGACACGCGACTCGATGACCCGGCTCTGCCATGTCGAGCGGCGGCTCGAGCTCGCGACAAAGGTCGCGGGCGAACGGGCAGCGCGTGTGGAACCGGCAGCCGGAGGGCGGTGCGACCGGGCTCGGAACGTCGCCGACCAGGATCATCCGTCGGCGGCGCCGCTCCGTGGTGGGATCGGGGATGGGGACGGCCGAGAGCAGCGCCATCGTGTACGGGTGCAGCGGCCGCGCATATAGCGCGTCCCGGGTCGTGAGCTCCACGATCTTGCCCAGGTACATGACCGCGACCCGGTCCGACAGGTGCCGGACCACCGATAGGTCATGGGCGATGAACAGGTACGTGAGCCCGTATTGGGCCTGGAGCTCCTGGAGGAGGTTGACCACCTGCGCCTGGATGCTCACGTCGAGCGCCGAGATCGGCTCATCGCACACGATGAACGATGGGTTGAGCGCGAGGGCGCGGGCGATCCCGATCCGTTGCCGCTGGCCGCCCGAGAACTCATGGGGAAACCGGCTCGCCATGGCCTGATCGAGCCCGACCACCTCGAGCAGCTCGCGGACCCTCCGCTGGCGCTCGCGCCTGTCCCCGATTCCGTGGATCTCGAGCGGCTCGGCGATGATCGATCCGACCGTGAGTCGCGAGTTCAGGCTGGCATACGGGTCCTGGAACACGATCTGCATGTCCCGGCGCAGGCGGCGCAGCTCGTCCGCCCGCGCCGTGGTGAGGTCCCTGCCCTCGAAGCGCACCGACCCCGACGTGGGTCGGTAGAGCTGGAGGATCGCCCGCCCGACCGTGGTCTTCCCGCACCCGGACTCGCCGACGAGGCCCAGG
>VBHW01000322.1 GCA_005881055.1 Chloroflexota bacterium | reverse complement strand
CCCGTCCCTCGTGGCGCGTCATCCCCGTCCCTCGTAGCGCGTCATCCCCGTCCCTCACCGCGGATGAAGGCCTCCCGGTCGGTCCGTGCGCGGATCGTCCAGGGACCGGGCACACCCGATCCGATCGGCTCGCCAGCCAGTCGCGTGACGGGCAGGACACCGGCCACGCTGCTCGACAGGAAGGCCTCGTGGGCACCCGCGAGATCGGCGACCGTCAACCAGCCCTCCCGTGGCGCCAGTCCGACCCGCTCCGCCCAGTCGAGGAGCCACGATCGCGTCGTGCCGGGCCGCGGTCGTCGCCTCGGACAGGAAACCGTCGGTTGTCAGGAACAGGGCGTCGTCGGCGCCCTCGCGCCGCGCCACGAGCCTGGCGACGACGTAATCGGCTCGGCTTGTCGTCTTGAGGGATGCGAGCGGGTTCTCCGGATCGCGCCGGATCGCGCTCACGGCGAGGTGCAGGCCGCGCTCGACGTGGCCGGGCGGAGCGGGCACGACCGGCCAGGCCTGGATGACGATCGTCGGCGCGATGTCCGGCTCGGGCGGCAGGAGGCCTCGGGCGAGGATGCGCCCGCGGCTGACCGTGATCCGGATCGAGGCGTCGCCCTCCGGGCCGTCGAGCCCCTCGGCCTCGACGAGCTCCGCGATGCCCCGTGCGATCGTCGCCTCGACGGCCGGCGGCAACGGGATGGCGAGGCCCTCCGCCGAGCGCCGCAGGCGGGATGTGTGCTCGGCGAGCTCGGTCGGGACGCCGCCACGAACGCGGAGCGTCTCGAAGACGCCGTCGCCGAGCTGGAAGCCCCGATCGAACGCCGACAGGTGCGGGGCGTCCGCGGGCTGGAGCCGCCCATCCACCCACACGTGACCGGGCCGGCCGGATCCCTCGGGTCCCATCAGGCGCGGGCCGCGACCCCGGATGCGACCTCGGTCCCGCCGATCGCGCCGAGCGGGCCGCGGGCCTTCGCGACGGTCTCGTCCCACTCCGCGGCCGGATCGCTCCGCCACGTGATGCCGCCACCGACGTTGAGGCTGAGGCGACGGCCGTCCGCGACGAACGTCCGGATGAGGATGCTCGTCGCCATCGCGCCGTCCGGGCCGATCCAGCCGAGCGCTCCCGTGTAGGGCCCCCGCCGGACGGTCTCGAGGCGCTCGAGGATCTCCATCGCCCGCAGCTTCGGGGCGCCGGTGATCGAGCCGCCGGGGAACGCGGCCCCGAGCAGGTCGAAAGGATCGCGCCCGCGCGTGAGGCGCCCGGTGACGGTCGAGACGAGGTGCTGGACGGCCGCGGTCCGCTCGAGCCGGCACAGCCGCGGCACGCGGACGGTGCCCGGCGTGCACACGCGGCCCAGGTCGTTGCGGAGCACGTCGACGATCATCGTGTTCTCGGCCCGATCTTTGTCGCTCGCGAGGAGCTCGCATGCGAGTGCGCGGTCCTCGGCTTGCGTCCGGCCCCGCGGACGCGTCCCCTTGATCGGATCGGTGCTCACGTGGCCGGCGGCGTCGAGCGCGAGGAACGGCTCGGGAGAGGCCGAGACGATCGCCCGTCGATGCCCGGCGTCGTCTACCCCGAGGTCGAGGTACGCGGCGAAGAGTGCCGGATCGCCGGTCCGGACCTGGCGGTAGAGCGGCCAGGGATCGCCGGTGAAGGGGGTCTCGAGCCGGCGGGTCAGGTTCGCCTGGTAGATGTGCCCGGTGGCTATGGCCTCGCGGATCGCCTCGACGCGCTCCTCGAACGCCGGACGGTCGAGCGACGAGACGAACCGGAGGTCGCCCACCGGCGGGTGTGGGTGGGCCTCGCGCACCAGCGAACCCTCCAGGCGATCGCGAACCGAGGCGAGCCGTCGATCGAGCGCGCGGTCGTCCCCGTCAAGCGCACGGCCCGTGAGCCACACAGCACCGGTCGAGCGGTCCCACGCGACGACCCAGTCGTGGAGGGCGAGGCGGAAGACCGGCAGGCCCTGGTCGTCGACCGCGATCGTCCGTCGCGGCTCGAGGGCGAGGCCGAAGTCGTACCCGAGGTACCCGACGAGGCCACCCGCGAACGGCGGGGCACCCGGCCCGCCGTCGCCGATCGTGCACAGCCGCGTCAGGCTCC
>VBHW01000319.1 GCA_005881055.1 Chloroflexota bacterium | reverse complement strand
CACCGCCCAGACGCTGACGAACACGGCGAGCGTCGTGAGCGACGAGAACCCGGGCGGCGTGGCCGCCGCCGACGTGACCGACGTCACGACCGCGGCCGACCTCGCGGTCGGCGTGACCGACGGCCTCGGGAGCGTGACCGCGGGCACGGGCGGTCACGGCTACACGATCACGGTCAGCAACGGCGGTCCGTCCGACGCGAGCGGGGTGACCCTCGCCGACACGTGGCCGGCCGGCTTCGGCCAGGGCGCGATCGTCCCCTCGCAGGGCACCTGCGCGCCGGTCGGCGCGGGGCCCGACTTCACGTGCGACCTCGGCACCGTGCCGGCCGGCGGGAGCGCCACGGTGAGCGTCGCCTACGCCGTCCCCGCCGCGACCGGCTCGGGGCCGCAGGTCGACGCGGTCAGCGTGAGCAGCCCGGTCAGCGACCCCGACGCGTCCGACAACGCCGCCACCGACAGCACGACGGTCGTCGTTGCGCCGCCGCCCCCGACCCCCAGGCCGACCGCCTCGCCCACGCCAGGGCCGACGGGTGGCGCGATGCCGCCCGCGGGTCCCACGACCACGCCCGGTCCGTCACCGTCCGGGGAGGCGACGGGATCTCCGGAGCCGACGGTATCGCCGAGCGATGGTGCCGTCGCGATCGCATCGGGCGGCCCATCGCCCGGTGGCGGGGGACGCGGATCCGGCACCGTGCCCCCTTCGACGGATGGTTCAACGGCTGATCCCCTCCTCGTCGGCGGGATCATCCTCCTGGGCTCGATCCTGGCGGCGATCGGCCTCCTGCTCGTCGGCTTCGCCCGGCGACGCCGGCGCCGTCGGCGGCCCGAGCCGACGTTCGCGCCACTTCACGCGCAGGGCCCCGAGATCGTCGACTAGCCCGTCCGTCTCGGGCAGGACGATCGTACCGGCTCGACTGGTTCCGTCGTCCCGTGGGAACCGAGGCGCCGCTGCGGTTACATGAGTGACGCCGGACTTCCGTCCTCCGAGCCCCAGAGCTCGGTCCCGATCTAGACCGGCGTCTAGGGGGTCACGGGCCGCACCTGCGACGACATTCGTCACGGCGGTCCGAACAACGGGAAGGACCGGGACCGGAAATGTACGACGACGAGACCCTCGATCTCGAGCAGCGCAAGCGCCGCCGCCGGCGTGGACTCATCGTGCTTCTTCTCAGCCTCTCTCTCGGCAGCCTCGGCGCCGGCGCGTTCTCGCTCGCGATCTTCACCGACACCGATGCCTCGTCCGGCTCGTTCACGACGGGGACCATCGACATCGCGACCTCGCCGTCGGTGCTCTTCACCGTCGCGGCGATCATGCCCGGCGACTCGGGCAGCGCGACCCTCAACGTCGCGAACAACGGCTCGGGCCAGCTGCGCTACGCGATGACCACAGCGGCCACGAATGCCGACAGCAAGGGCCTGCGCGACCAGCTCAGCCTGACCGTCAAGGCAGGTGCCTGTCCGGGCGCCGGCGCCAACCTCTACAGCGGCGTACTCAGTGGTGCGGCGCTCGGCAATCCGGCGCAGGGCGCCGACGCCGGCGACCGGGTCCTCAACGCCGGCACGAGCGAGAACCTCTGCTTCGCGTGGAGCCTCCCGCTCGCCACGGGCAACGCCTATCAGGGCGCGACGACGACGGCGACGTTCACGTTCGACGCCGAGCCACCCCTGGCTGCGGGACCGCCGTTCGGCGGGACCGCAGCCAGCGGCTTCCCAGCCGGACCACGACGAGAGGCGGGCCATGCTGATCCTGAGCACGAGCACCCAGCTCCTGCGCCAGATCCTCGACGCGCTCCTCGTGATGCTCATCGTCGTGGTCCTCGTCGGGGTCGCCCTCGGGCGCCTCGTCCCGATGCTGGGTCACGAGACGTTCATCATCGGCGGCGGGTCGATGGAGCCGGCCATCCCGATCGGCGCGGCCGTCGTCGACGAGCCGGTGGCCCCGGGCGACCTGCGGGTCGGCGACGTCGTCAGCCTCCGGTCGGGCCCCGAGCTCAAGAACGTCTTCACGCACCGGATCATCCGCCTGGTCCCGCGAGCCGACGGCCTGTGGATCGAGACGAAGGGGGACGCGAACCGGACGATCGATCCCTCGATCACGCCATCGGCCCAGGTCATCGGGCGGGTCGTCCTGACGGTCCCGTACGGCGGCTACCTGCTGAAGCTGCTGTCGATCCCGGCCGGCGTCATCTTCGTCGTCTGCCTCGCGGGCGTGCTCTTCGCGATGACGTGGCTCCTCGAGACGCTCGAGGTCGACCGCCGTCCCCGGCGGGCCCGGCCACGGCGGCCCGAGGCCGAGCCGACCGGCGAGCCCGATGCCGAGCCCGCGGGCGCCGCCAACGTCGACGACCTGCCCCGAACGGTGAAGCGACGGCAGCGGACCGTCGCGGCGCACCTCGCCGCATCCCGTCGCGGAGAGGCCGTCGCGGCCCAGCTCGCCGAGACCCGACAGGTTCGGAGTCGCCGCTCGACGTGGCTCGCCCGCGCAGCCGTCGAGGCGCAGCTGCCGGCCATGCGCGCCGTGGAGGCCCAGCCCGCTCCCGGCAGGGACTGAGCGTGCGCCCGACGGTCGGCGTGAGGGTGGCGCCCAGGCTCACCGTGCCATACGTCCTCGCCGGTGGGATCCTCCTCGCGTCCGTCGCGGCTACGCCCATCAGCCTCGCCCGGTTCACGAACGGGGCGACGTCCACGGGCACGTTCTCGACGGCGACGCTCCAGGCCCCCAGCGGGGTCTCGGCCACGGGTGGCGCCTCGATCGTCCTCGCCTGGACCGCGAGCACCTCGTCGTCCGCGACCGGCTACATCCTCGAGCGCGCCACTGCCGTCGGCGGCCCCTATGGCCAGATCGGAACCGTGACACCGGTGTCGACCACCGGTACGGTCGACAACCCCGCGGTGGGCACGCACTGGTATCGGCTGACGACGTACATCCAGAACTGGCGGAGCGCTACGACGACGCCCGTATCGGCGACTGTATCGAGCGCGACGAGCACCGGCGAGAAGCCATGCGCCGGCGGGTCCAACGCCGCCGACACCGGCGGCAACGGCGACGGCTACGAGTCGAACCCGAGCCGGGCGTGCACCGACGACTCGAGCTTCGCCATCGATGCCAACACCGGCTCGGCCGGGCACTCGACGGTCTGCACGAACGCGGCCAATGACCGGCACCGCTATTGGGGCAACGCGTTCGGCCTGCCGGCCGTCGTCACCTCGATCGACGGGATCACGGTGCGGGCCGACGTCGGCCTGAACAACAACGGCGGGACGTCCGTCTTCTGCGTCCAGCTGTCGAACGACGCCGGACTCACGTGGACGGCCGCGAAGTCCGTGACGCTGAGCGGGGCCGCCGAGGCGAGCTACACGTTCGGCTCGTCTAGCGACACCTGGGGCCAGGCGTGGACGTCCGCCAGCTTCTCGGCGGCGCTCTTCCGGGTGCGGGTCATCGACGCGACGAGCCAGCCGAACAAGGACTACCGGCTCGACTACCTGGCGGTGAACGTCTACTACACCCCGTAGCCCAACTACACTCGCGGCATGCCCGATCCGGACGGCGCTCGCAGCGCCGCTGCCCTTCTCGTGGAGTGTCTCGCCGCCGAGGGCTGTGCGTACGTCTTCTCCGTGCCGGGCGAGGAGACGATGGACCTTCTCGAGGCGCTCGCCGGATCGCCGTCCGTCCGCCACGTCACGACTCGCCACGAGCAGGGCGCGGCGTTCATGGCCGACGTCCACGGTCGATTGACGGGCCGCGCGGCCGTCGCGATGGCGACGCTCGGCCCCGGAGCGACGAACCTCGTCACCGGGATCGCCGACGCGTACCTCGATCGTGCCCCGATGGTTGCCCTCACCGGCCAGACGGGCTCAGACAAGATCCACAAGGAGGCGCACCAGTTCGTCGACATCGTCCGGATGCTCGAGCCGGTGACGAAGTGGAGCCAGCGTGTCGAGCTCGCCGGGTCCATCCCCGAGGTCGTCCGCAAGGCCTTCCGCGTCGCCCAGCTCGAGAAACCCGGACCGGCGCACATCGAGCTGCCGGAGAACATCGCCGCGGGGCGAGTGCCCGATGCCCTTCGTCCGGTGGAGCCGACGAGCACGTACCTGCCGGAGCCGAGCGAGGATGCGCTCGCCGTGGCTGCCCGCCTGATCTCGTCGTCGGAGCGGCCGCTCGTGCTCGCGGGCAACGGCGTCCTGCGCCGCGCTGCGTCGCCTCAGCTGCGCGCGTTCGCGCGCGGCCTCCACGTGCCGGTGGCGGTGACGTTCATGGGCAAGGGCGCGATCGACGATCGGAGCCACCTCTCGCTCATGGCGGTCGGGCTCCAGGCGCGCGATCACGTCCTGTCTGGGTTCGACCGGTCCGACCTCGTCATCGCGGTCGGCTA
>VBHW01000318.1 GCA_005881055.1 Chloroflexota bacterium | reverse complement strand
TCGGCGGCGCCTCGGCGGGCACGATCGGGCTGCGTGGCGCATGATCCGCTCGTGACGATGGCCGAGCGGGGAGCGTGTTGATGCGGACGAAGATCGACGAGGGCGAGCTGCGCGGCCGGCTGAGCCCCATCCAGTACGCCGTGACGATGGAGGCCGCCACCGAGCGGCCGTTCACCGGCGCTTACTGGGACCACCATGGCGACGGCGTCTACCGCTGCGTCGTATGCGACACGCCACTGTTCGACTCGGCGGTGAAGTTCGAGTCGGGCACGGGCTGGCCGAGCTTCTCGGACGTCGTCGAGATGGGCAACGTCGAGAAGGTCGAGGACCGGGGCCTCGGGATGGTCCGGATCGAGGTCCGCTGCGCGACGTGCGGCGCCCATCTCGGGCACCTGTTCCCGGACGGACCGGGGCCGACGGGGCTGCGCTACTGCATCAACTCCGCATCGCTCGCGTTCGCCGACCGCGCCGAGGCAGCGCCGGGCCCCATCGGTCCGACCCCGGTCCGCGCCCAGACGGACGGCTGATCGGGCTTAGCCGCGCCCGAAGCGGAGGTAGGCGGCTCCCCGCGCGTCGACGTAGGTCGCCTCGGCCGTCTCGACGACGCGGATGACGACGCCGCCGCAGGCCGGGCAACGCAGGACAGTGCCGGGCGCCCGCACGTAGGCGCGCAGCGACCCGACGGCGCTCATCGTGCCGCAGTGGGCGCACTTGCCGGGGACGGCCGTCATCTCGGCGGCGAACAACGTCCCGAGCATCCCGCCGACGGCGTTGCCGTCGAGGACCGCGTCGGCCACCGGGTCCGCGGATGCATCGTCAGGTGCCGATCCCGGCCGTGTGTCGTCCATCGGAGCCTCCTCGTCGCTCAGGTGCCCGTCGGCCCGAAGCGCTCGGTCCGCACGCGGTCCGGCGGCAGGCCCAGCCGGACGAGGGCGTTGGCCGCCACCTCGACGAGGGCGGTCGGTCCGCAGATGTACGTCCGTGGCCCGATCCCCAGCGGTGCGAGGACCTCGCCGAGCATCCGTTCGTCGATCCGGCGCGTGTAGCCCGTCCAGCCTGGAGGGCTCGAGCGGGTGAGCGTGTGGACGACCTCGAACCCGTCGTTCCGAGCGGCCAGCTCGTCGAGCTCGGCGCGGTAGATGATCTCCTCCGCGTGCCGGGAGCTGAACAGCAGGCGCGTCCGGACGTCGCGTCCGGCCCGCTCGCGGTGGCGGATCATCGCCATGAGCGGGACGACGCCCGAGCCGCCCGCGACGAGCAGGAGCGGCCCGCCGAGGGACGCCCCCCATACGAAGTAGCCGCCGATCGGCCCACGGACCTCGAGCCGGTCGCCCGGCACGACGACGTCATGGAGGAACGGCGAGACCTCGCCGTCGGGGATGCGCTCGACCGTGACGTCGATCGCGCCGGCCCGCTCGGGCTCGGAGGCGATCGAGTAGCTCCGCTCGACGCTGTAGCCGTCGGCCGCCGTCAGGCGCACGTCCACGTGCTGGCCGGGGCGGTGGCCCTGCCACGCGGGGAGCCCGAGCGTGAATGTGCGGACCGTGGCTGTCTCGTCGCGGACGGCGGTGACCGTCGCGAGCTGCCATTCGAGGGTGCCGGCCACCGGGGTCCCGCCGCCTCGTCAGTCGCCGCTGTAGCGCTCTTCGCGCCACTGGTCGCCGCGGTTGTGGTACCCGAGCGACTCCCAGAAGCCGGGCTCGTCCTCGGCCTGCAGGCGGAGGCCGCGAATCCATTTCGCGCTCTTCCAGAAGTAGCGGCCCGGGACGACGAGCCGCGCCGGGCCGCCGTGCTCGGGCGAGAGCGGCCGGCCGTCGTACTCGTACGCGACGAACGCCTGGCCGTTGAGGACGTCGCCGAGCGGCAGGTTCGTCGTGTAGCCGCCGTCCGACCACGCGACGAGGAACGCGGCCGATGGGTCGAGCTCCACCCGCTCGAGCAGCGTGTCGACGCTCACGCCGCGCCAGCGCATGTCGAGCTTCGTCCACTTCGTCACGCAGCTGATGTCCACGACCCAGTCCCGGACGGGCAGCGCGAGGAACTCCTTCCAGGTCCACGACACGGGCTCGCGGACGAGGCCCTCGACCCGCAGCGACCACCGATCGAGCGGCGTGCGCGGCGTCGGCCCTGCCGACAGGACCGGGAAGTCCCTCGTGAGGTACTGGCCGGGTGGGATGCGCGAGGCGACTTCGGCGTCTGACTCGCTTCCGGCGCCCGTCCCGCCGCGGCGCCCGACGAATCCCCGCGTGACGAACCGCCCGCTCATCGACCCTCCTCGGCGCGCTCGCGGGGCACCGTAGCAGGTTCCGGCTCAGCCCCGGCCATTCGTTCGAACGCGAGCTCGA
>VBHW01000317.1 GCA_005881055.1 Chloroflexota bacterium | reverse complement strand
AGGCACTCGAGGCGCTCGGGCGCTACATCGACGACGCGTCGCTCGCGGGGCTCGATCGGGTGACGATCATCCACGGGCTCGGTACGGGCGCGCTGCGGGACGCCGTGCGAGCGGATGCCTCAGGCCATCCGCTCGTGCGCGAGGTCCGTCCGGGCGAGCGGGGTGAGGGCGGGGACGGGGCGACGATCATCCGGCTCTGAGCATCGTTCCGAGGCGCGGGCCATGGGCCCGCCGCGTCAATTCGTGGGCGGTCGGGCGAGCCGCCGGTACGGCCGCCGCCGCAGCGGTCGCGAACGGCGTCTGCGCGACAGCGGCCGGTTCGACGGGAGCGCGAAACTCGGCTTCGCCTTCGGCGTGGGCGTCGGGCCCGGGCCGTTGCTCGGGGTCGGGGTCGGGCAGAAGGCCGGCGGGAGCTCGCACGTCGGGGATGGTGACGGCGACGGCGGCGGCGGGGTGCACGTCTTCTTGGGCGCGAACGGAGCGCCCCAGCTCGCGCCGAACGGGAGGCGACTCCCGAACCCGAAGTACGCGGTGCGCGTTCCCTTCGGTCCGCCGGCCACGCCCGAGCCCTTCGCCGCGCGTGCCGCCCAGGCCCGGTCGTACTTCTGCCACTTCGGGAACGCCGAGTCGACGTTGGACAGGTCGAGGAACCCCTTCGTGACCTTCGGACCTGCGCAGCCATCGGCCCACAGGTTGCCCGTCGCCTTGTCGATGTCCTTCGGCACCTTCGTGTAGTCGACCTCGGTCGGCACCGTTCCCTGGATGAAGTGCTCCTTGACGGTCTTCTTGCTGAACGGTCCCGGCTTCAGCCCGGTGAACGCGTCGACCGTCGCGTCGACGATCCCCGACGGGCGCTTGAAGTCGGCCATCGGCATGCCGTGGCTTGCCTGCGTGAGGAACGCCTGCCACATGCTCGCTGCGGTCTCGAGGGCCACCGTGCCACGCGGCGGGATGCTGTTGTCGCTGTTGCCCATCCATGCGCCGACCACGAGTGCGGGCGCCTTGGGGTCCTTCGTCGGGGCGAGGTAAGCGAAAGCCGCGAGGTCGATCTCGTTGTTCGTCGTGCCGGTCTTGAGCGTCGCCGGGCGGCGCCTCCCGCCGTCGTAGATGGCC
The DNA here is from genome assembly GCA_005881055.1 of Chloroflexota bacterium. Classification (GTDB taxonomy): domain Bacteria; phylum Chloroflexota; class Limnocylindria; order Limnocylindrales; family CSP1-4; genus C-114. The sequence goes on along the minus strand of VBHW01000317.1, from coordinate 3,977 downwards.
CGGCGCGACCAGAACGGGTTCTGGGCCGGGTCGGTGTTCGAGGCGATGATGTCGGTCATGACGTAGGCCGACTGGGCCGAGACCACCTGCTTGCCGGTCTCCGGCTTCGCGCCCTGGCGCGGCCAGACCTGCTTGCCGGTGTTGTCGCGCACGACCTGGATGAACGTCCGCGGCATGAGGACGCCGCTGTTGGCGATCGCGCCATACGCGCTGAGGAGGTCGGCGTAGTGCAGCTCGACGGTGCCGATGCCGATCGACACGCCACCCGGATTGCTCTTGAACTGGGACACGATGCCCATCTTCTGGGCCTGCGCGAAGATGCGGTCCGGCCCGAGCATCGCGGCGTTCTTGACTGCCGGGATGTTCAGTGAGAGCTGGATGGCCTCGCGCATCCGGAGGGGTCCGCGCTCGGCGCGATCCGCATCGACCGGGGTGTAGCCGCCACCGAGGTCGGTGACGACGTCCATGTACATCGTGGCCGCGGTGGTCGTGCCGTCGTCGAGCCCGGTGATGTAGTTGATCGGCTTGAACGCCGAGCCGGCCTGCCGCCACCCATCGGAGAGCACGTCGAACTGGGGCTGGAACTTCTTGCCACGCGGCTTCTCGTAGTACCCCCCGCTGCCGACGTAGGCGTAGATCTGGCCCGTCCGGTAGTCCATGGCCGCGAGGGCCGCGTTGAAGACACCCCGCCCGACGAGGTCCTTGATCCAGGCCTGGGACGGGATCTTGTTCGTCTTGAGGTAGGTATTGACGTTCTTGCTGTTCGGGGCGATCGCGGCGCCCTTCACCCACTTCTCGGCCATCTGCTGCATCTTCCAGTCGAGGGTCGTCGTGACCTGGAAGCCGCCCGTGTCGATGAGCGGGCAGTTGTCAGGGGTGCCCGGACAGAGGATCGTGCCGAGTTGCTGACGGACCTGCCAGACGAAGTGCGGTGCGCGCCAGTCGGAGTTCTGGTCCGGCGAGATGACGACGGGGTCGTTCTTGGCGGCCTCGATCTGGGCATCCGTGATCGCCGCCTCCGTGCCGGGCCTGGTGAGCACGCGGTTGACGCAGGACGATCGCGCTGTCGGGTGGCACGACGAGCGTCACCTTGCCGTCGGCGCCGGTCTGCTCCTCGGCGTTCTTGCGGAGGTCGTTGGCCGTCGGGGACTGGGGGATCGCCGCGAGGATCGCCGCCTGGGCGATCGTCAGCTTGTTGAGGTCGGTCACCCCGAAGTAGTCGCGCGCGGCCGCCGCGACGCCGTAGGCCTGGTCGCCGTAGTAGTTCTGGTTGAGGTAGGCGACCATGATCCGCTGCTTGCCGTCGAGGCCGGTGTACTCCTGCGTGAGCCGGATCGACTGGATGATCTCCTTGATCTTCCGCTCGTACTTGGAGCCGGCGAAGGCGCTCTCGGGGAGGAGCCGGGCGCGGACGAGCTGCTGCGTGATCGTCGACGCGCCGCGCTCCTGGCCGCGGGCCGTGTCGACCGCCGCCGAGACGATGCCGAGGGGGTCGAATCCGGCGTTCTCCCAGAACGTCTTGTCCTCGATCGAGGTCGTCGCGTCGACGAGGACGGGCGACAGCTGGTCGTACGAGTCGATGACCTGGCGCTGCGTCTGGCCGAACTTCGCGAGCTCGACCTTGCCTGTGCGATCGAAGACGAGCGTCTGCTCGGCGAAGGTGAGCTTCGAGAACTGGGTCTTCGGGTCGGGCAGGCCCTGGCTGTAGAAGTCGTACGCGCTGACGGCCGCGACGAACCCGACCACGCCGAGCATGAAGAACGTCGAGAAGAGGAAGAGGGGGAACGCGATCGCGACGGCGCGCACCGCGCCGCCGCCGCCTCCGGAGCGCCTGCCGTTGCCGTTCCGCCGGTGGCGCTGGCGCCTGGCGAGGCTGGTGTTCATGCCGCGGGGGACGATAGCATAGGTCCTCGTGATGTCAGGGCAGTCGACGGGCACCCGGGTCGTGACGGCCGGCGGCCCGCGGCTGTGACGTCGGAGCGGGGACGCGGGCCGGGGAGCCTGATCGAGGACCTGACCTGGCGGGGCATGGTCCACGCACATACGCCGGGCCTTCCCGATCGCCTGGCGACCGGCCGACCGATCGCCGGCTACAACGGCTTCGACCCCTCGGGCCCCTCGCTCCACGTCGGCCACCTCGTCCCCGTGTTCGGGCTCATCCAGCTCCAGCGCCACGGCTGCCGGCCGGTCGTCGTCGTCGGTGGCGCGACCGGGATGATCGGCGATCCGTCGGGGACGTCGTCGGAGCGCAACCTCCTCGACCGCGACACGCTCGCCGCGAACGTCCTCAGCATCCGGGCGCAGCTGGAGCACTTCGCCGGCGGCGCGCTCCTCGTCAACAACCTCGACTGGCTCGGCGAGATCGGGATGCTCGACTTCCTCCGTTACGTCGGCAAGCACTTCACGATCCCGTACATGCTCGCGAAGGACTCCGTGCAGGGACGCCTGGAGCGCGGGCTGTCGTTCACCGAGTTCAGCTACATGCTCCTGCAGGCGGAGGACTTCCGGCACCTCTATCGGACCCACGGCGTCGAGCTGCAGATGGGCGGCGCCGACCAGTGGGGCAACATCACGGCCGGCCTGGAGCTCATCCGCCGGTCGGAGAGCCAGACAGGTGGAGGATCCGGCGAGGAGCTCGCGCACGCGCTCGCCTACCCGCTGCTTCTCAACGCCAGCGGCGAGAAGTTCGGCAAGAGCGCGGGCGGCGAGTCGGTCTGGCTCGATCCGGCCCGCACGTCGCCCTACGCGTTCTACCAGTTCTGGCTCAATACCGACGATCGGGACATCGCGAGCTACCTGCGCTGGTTCACGCTCCTGTCACAGGAGGAGATCGAGGTGATCGAGGCCGAGGCCGCTGCCCAGCCGGAGACGCGGCGGGCGCAACGCCTTCTTGCGCTCGACATCACGACGCAGGTCCACGGGCCCGCGGCGGCCGAACGGGCGGTGGCGGTCTCCCGGGCGGCGTTCGGCGAGGAGCCGGTGCGCGACCCGGCGGTGCTCGAGGCGATGTACGAGGAGCTGCCGCATGTCGAGCTCGGGCCGGAGGATCTCGCCGGCGGCGCGTTGCGGTTGGCCGTCGCGAGCGGGCTGTTCTCGTCGACCGGCGAGGCGCGACGTCTCATCGCCCAGGGTGGCTTCTCGATGAACGATGAGCGGGTCTCGGCTCCCGACGCTCCGGTCCCCGAGCCGATCGGCGGCCGCTGGCTGCTCCTCCGGGCCGGCCGACGGCGCGTGATGGTCGCGCGGGTGCGCAGGGCGTAGGTTTCCTCGGGCAAGGCGTGTCGACTCCTGGGGAGCCACACGCCCCACGCTCGCGGTTCGCCTAGGCCCGGTGGCGCTCCCGCAGGACGGCCACGACGTCGGCCGGTGGGACGCTCCGTTCGGCGAGGAGCACGAGCGTGTGGTACAGGAGGTCGGCCGCCTCGGCGCGCAGCGCGGCTCGGCTCGCGTCACTTGTCCCGGCCGCGTCGTCCTTGGCGGCGAGGAGGAGCTCGGTCGCCTCCTCGAGGACCTTGCGGCCCGTCGCGTCGACGCCGCCATCGAGCAAGCGGGCGGTGTAGGAGCCCGGAGAACGGGTGCGTGCCCGGTCGGCGATCGTCGACCAGAGGCGCTCGAGCCAGGCGAAGCCCTGAAGCCCGGTCGAGGCGGCCTCGTCGCCGTCGTCGAAGCAGCTGCGCGTGCCCCGATGGCACGTCGGTCCGGCCGGCTCGACGCCCAGGAGGAGCGCGTCGCCGTCGCAGTCGAGCGCGACGCTGCGCAGCCGGAGCACGTTGCCGCTCGTCTCTCCCTTGCGCCAGAGGCGGCCGCGAGACCGCGAGTGGAAGTGGACCTCGCCGCTCTCGATCGTCGCCGCGAGCGCCTCGGCGTCGACGTAGCCGAGCATGAGCACCGCGCCGTCGGCGACGTCCTGGACGATCGCGGGCGCGAGCCCGTCGGGGCCCCAGCGCACCGCCGCCGGCTCGGCGACCGGCGCGCTC
>VBHW01000316.1 GCA_005881055.1 Chloroflexota bacterium | reverse complement strand
TGTGGATGCGGCCCGAGGATTCCGTCGCCGGCACGCGCTGGACGCGATGGACGCCACCCTCGAACTTGAGCCGGCTGTAGGCGCCATCCCCGGCGATGGAGATGATCGCCTCCTTCATGCCACCGATGCCCGTCTCGTTGACGCTCAAGGTCTCGGCGCCCCAGCGGCGGCTCGCGGCGTAGCGCAGGTACATCCGCATGAGCTCGGCTGCGAAGAGCGCGGCCTCTTCCCCGCCGGCGCCGGCCCGGATCTCCATGATCACGTCCTTGTCGTCGTTCGGATCGCGCGGCAGGAGGAGCAGCTTCAGGCGATCCAGCTGCGCGGCCTCGTCGGACTCGAGGCGGTCGACCTCCTCGCGGGCCATGGCACGCAGCTCGTCGTCGTGCTCGCCCTCGCGCATCTCGCGCGCTCCGGCCAGCTCGGCGCGGGTCGCCTGGAGCGCCCGGAACGCGTCGACGACGGGCTCCAGGCGCGCGAGCTCCTTGCCGAGCCGGCGGATCGCTGCGGGGTCGGTCGCAAGCTCGTGCCGGGCGAGCTTCGCCTGGAGGCCGTCGTACTGGCGGGCGACCTCCTCGAGCTTGGCGTCGAGGTCGCTCACGGTCGGTCGGGCGGGCCCGCCTCTGGAATGGACGGGGGTTCGGGCGCGGCCGGCTCGACGATGAGCGGCTCGGCACCGATCGGGATGTCGACGAGGCCCGGGCTGTGGGCCAGCTCGGCGAGATCGGCACGGTGGGCGGGATCGAGCGGCGCGCGGGCGAGGCCCGCGCTGCCCTCGGGAACGGACTCACCGTCGGCGACGAGCGCCTCCTCGAGCGAGACGATCGCGACCTCGATCATGTCGTCGGTGGGACGGCGCGTCGTGATCGCCTGGACCCAGATGCCCGGCAGGAGCAGCGCATGGACGATCGGGTTCCGGCGGTGGCGCGCTCCCCAGCGGAGGATCTCGTAGCCGACGGCGGCGATGACCGGGATGAGCAGGACGCGGCTCCCGACCATGACGACGGGGTCCTGCCGCCCGACGAGGCTGAACGCGATGATCGAGAGCATGACGACGATGACGAGGAACTCCGTCCCGCAGCGCTGGTGCGCGGTCGGGTAGCGCCGGACGGCGTCGACGACGAGCGGGTCACCGGCCTCGAGCGCATGGATCGACATGTGCTCCGCGCCGTGGTACTGGAACACCCGCCGCACGTCCGGAGCGAAGGAGATGAGCACGAGGTAGCCGAGGAACAGGGCGACCCTGATCAGCCCCTCGACGAGGTGCTGGACGAGCCCGTTCTGGACGCTGCCGGTGGTCGCGCTCGCGATCACGAGCGGCAGGATGAAGAAGATCCCGATGCCGATCGCGAGGGTGAGTCCGAGCATGAGCGCGACCGCGCCCTTGCCGAGCTCCACCCCTTCCTCGCTGGCGGCCAGGCTCGCGCTGCGGACGAGCCAGCGCGTCCCCACGACGAGCGTCTCGTACAGGACGACGAGCCCGCGGACGAACGGCCAGCGGGATGCCCGGCGGCCGTGGAACCCGCTGTCGAGCCGCTCGGTGGCCGTGACGATCCGGCCGTCCGGATGGCGCATCGCGACGGCGATCGCGTCGCGGCCGCGCATGAGGACGCCCTCGATGAGCGCCTGGCCTCCGTAGGTGTAGCTGGGCATGGGGTGAGTCTACCGGCTGCGCCTGGCAGGACCGGGAGGTACTTCAGGGGCCGTCGCGCGGCTGCCGCCCGCGAGGCGGCTTCTGGAGGTCAGGCGCGCGTCGAACGCTCGAGGCGCTTCTGGAACCGCTCGACCTGGCCGGCCGTGTCGATGATCGTCTGCTTGCCCGTGTAGAACGGATGGCAGTTGCTGCACACGTCGACCCGCAGCTCCTGGCGCGTCGAGCCGACGGTGAACGTCGTTCCGCACGAGGCGCAGTGCACCTCGGCCTGGTAGTACTTGGGGTGGATCCCGTCCTTCAACCTGGTTCTCCGGTGCCGTCCGGGCTGTCCGGCTCGGCGTTCTCCTGGGGCTTGGTCCTGCCGCGCCGAGCGGGCGCGGCCTCCGTCGGAGCCGCTGCCGTGGCGACCGCGGTCCCGGCCGACACGGACGCCTGCGCAAGCGCAGTCGCCTTCGGGGCAGCCGCGACCGCCTTCGAGGGCGCGGCGATCGCCGGAACCGCGGCATCGGCCGAGATGACCCGCACGCGCTTCTTGTCGCGGCTGGCGTGATCGAAGCGGACGTGGCCGGCGACGGTCGCGAACACCGTGTAGTCGTGCCCGAGGCCCGCGCCGTTGCCGGCGACGAACGTCATGCCGCGCTGCCTGACGATGATCGTCCCGGCCTGCACGAGCTGCCCGTCACCTGCCTTGATGCCGAGCCGCTGGCCGACGCTGTCGCGGCCGTTCTTCGAGCTCGAGCCCGCCTTCTTGTGGGCCATGGGTCAGTCGTCCTTCTTC
>VBHW01000306.1 GCA_005881055.1 Chloroflexota bacterium | reverse complement strand
CGCCGGTGCGCCGGAGGCACGCCAGAAGCGGTCGAACACCCGCGGGATGTCCTCAGGCCGGATCCCCGGTCCGGAGTCATCGACGCGGAGCCGCACGCCGTCCCGCTCGGCCCGGACATTGACCGTGACGCGACCGCCGGCCGGGCTGTGGGCGATCGCGTTGTCGACGAGGATCGTCACGAGCTGGCGGAGCCGGAGCGAGTCGCCGAGCACGGGCGCCGGCTCCGGGTCGAGCAGCACCTCCACGTTCCGCTCGGCGGCCAGGCTCGACACGGCGCCAAGGGCTTCGCCGGCGACGTCCGACAGGTCGAGAGGCTGGCGCTCGAGCTCGACGACGCCGGAATCCGTTCGGGCGAGCAGGAGCAGGTCCCCGACGAGCGCCGTGAGGTGCTCGACCTCGTCCCGGATGTCACCGAGCGCATCGCCGACGGTCGCGACGGGCTCGTCTCGATGGCGCTCGAGGTGCTCGACGCTCGAGCGGATGACCGCGAGGGGCGTCCGGAACTCGTGGCTGGCGTCGGCCGCGAACTCGCGCTGGCGGCGGATCGACTCGCGGATCGGCACGAGCGCGCGGCCGGCGTAGATCGCGCCGGCGACCATCGCGCCGAGCAGGCCGAGGAGGCCACCGACGACGAGCACGATGAGGAGGACCTCGAGCGTGCGGTGCTCGCTCGTCGTGTCCTGGGCGATCTGGACGATGTACGTGCCGCGCGACGTCTGGACCGGCTCGCTGAGGATCCGGAACGACACGCCGCCGAGGACCACGTCACGGACGTCGGACGTGCCGGCTCGCGCGACATCCATGCCGCCCTGGTCGGGCAGGCCGTCCGGACGTTGCGGCGGCCCGAAGACGTCACCGTTCGGATTCGCGATGTACCCGAACGTCCCGGCCGCAGGCCCGCCGACGGCGAAGATGAGGGTGGGGCCGCAGTCACCCGGGCCGCGGAACGGCCCGGCGAGGCATCGCTGGATCCCGTCCGCGCGGGTCTGGAGCTGGCTGCGGCTGTTGGACGCGAGCGAGCTCGCCGCGGCCGCGTACAGGGCCGCGCCGAGGAGCGCGATCACGAGGACGGTCGCGCCCGCGCTCCACGCGACGAGCCGCCAGCGGACGCGTTGGAGCATCTCCGCATCGGGCGCCGAGGAGCGGCGGCCGATCAGGGCCCGTCGTGCGGTCGCCTCCCAGCGGGCGAGCGATCGGCGCACCGCAGCGGACCGGGTCATCAGGGTGCTGCCATGCGGTAGCCGACACCGCGGACGGTCTCGATGCGGGCCCCCGCCTCGCCGAGCTTGTCGCGCAGGTAGTGGATGTACGCGTCGACCGCGTTGAGGGTGACCGCGACGCCGTACGGCCAGGCGAGATCGAGGAGCTGGTCGCGGGTCATGACCTGCCCAGGGTGGCGGAGCAGGCATTCGAGCAGGGAGAACTCGCGCGGGCTGAGCTCGACCGTCCGGGTTCCCACCGACACCCGTCGGAGCCCTTCGTCGAGGGCGATCGGGCCGTTGACGAGCCGCGTTCCGACCCTGGTTGGCGCGACCACCGAGCGGCGCGACAGGGCGCGGAGGCGGGCTGAGAGCTCCTCGTATGCGAACGGCTTCACGAGGTAATCATCGGCGCCCGAGTCGAGCCCGGTCACCCGGTCACCCACGGTGTCGCGCGCGGTGAGCATGAGGATGGCCAGGCTCGAGCCGGATTCGCGCAACTTGGTCGCGACCTCGAGGCCCGAGATGTCCGGCAGGCCGACGTCGAGGATGAGCGCCTCGATGCCGGGCGCCTCCAGTGCGGTCTCGAGCCCGCCTCGACCGGTCGTCTCGAGCTCGACGAGATGACGATCCTCCTCGAGCAGGCGTTTGAGCAGCCGACCGAGCTTGGGGTCGTCCTCGACGATCAACAGGTGCATGGGCGATTGGTGGTTGCGATTCGTGGCTCTGTGTGGTGGCGCGGCCGGTGGCTGCGTGTCAGGGGCTGACGACTGTGACATCTTGCGCCGGGCCCAAGCGCGACGTTCCCGCACCCGGGCTCGCCTGAGCGCCGGGGCTCGCTCCGGGGCTCCCCGCCGCGCCGCCCCCGCCGAAGCCGCCTCGGCCGATGCCCTGCCCCGCG
>VBHW01000037.1:12750-15340 GCA_005881055.1 Chloroflexota bacterium | reverse complement strand
TTCGCCGATCGTCTCATCGGCGTCTAGTACGAAAGTACGGCGCAAGACTCCACTGGACTGTCCCTGAGCCGACCGGTCGACCGATTCCGGTGCCCTCCTGCACCGATGCACCGGAGGCGGTCGTCGATCCGCGGACATGACGGGCGGGACGCGCTCAGGCAAGCGCGCCCCGCCCGGGTCTCGGGGACCCTGATTCGGGTCCGACGGCGTCCCTCGCGGCCGGCCCGGGATCAGTCGGGCCGGCCGGTCAGGACTCGGTCATCGGGTCAGCCCCGACGGTTCCGTCGGCGGACCGTCGCGGGTGCCGGGGTCAGGAACCCCACCACCAGCGTGACGGCCCCGAGTGTGAGCAGGATGAGCATCAGGTTGACGCCGGGGTTGCCCGGGGTACCTGACGGTGCGTCGCCGGTCGACGTGTTGGGCGGAGTCACCCGCGGCGTCGGCGTCGACTGCTTGACTTCACCCTGGACGGCGACGACGGCGTCGTCGGAGTCCTCGGGCGTCTCGTCGCTCTTGATCGTGGCCACGTTGCGGAGCGGCTGAGCGAGCGCCGCGTCGGCAGCCTTGACCTTGACGTTGTAAGTCACGAATCCGCTGTCGTCTGGCCCCGCGATCGTGCCCAGGTGCCAGGTGATCGTGTTGGTGACGGCGTCGTAGACACCGCCGTCCGAGATGCTCGTCGGTGCGGTCATCCCGGCCGGCAGGTGATCGACGATCACCGCGTTGTGGACCGGCCCGGACTTGAGCGTCCAGGTGAGCGTGTAGAGCAGGTTGTCGCCGACCTTGGCCGACGGGACGCCGAGGATCGGGTCGGTGCCGCCCGTGTTGCCGGAGACAGTCTTCTCGATGGTCAGGGCAGGCTGGTTGACCGTCGTGTCCGTCGAGCAGTCGGGGTCCTCGGACTGCGCCGGGCAGTTGCTGCCGGGCCCGACCACCACGACGGTGTTCGGCAGATGGGTGATCCCGACCGGGAACGTGTCCGACAGCTTCGCCGAGAAATGGAGAACCACGGAGTGGTGTGCCGCAACATCGATCGTCCAGCTGATGACGCTCCCGGTCAACGTGCCGCCGTTGTCGGCAGAGTTGAACGTCGCGTGGGCCAGGATGGCGCTGATGTCGTCGGTGACCTCAACGTCGCTGGCGTCTGCATCGCCGTTGTTCGTGACCGTAATCGTCCAGGTGACGACGTCACCCGGATTTGCCGTCTCCTTGTCGACGGTCTTGACCGCATGGATGCTCGGGTGGGCTTCAACCGTGGTGTCGGTCGAGCAATCCGGGTCTTCGGACTGCGCCGGGCAGTTGCTGCCGGGGCCGACCACCACGACGGTGTTGGGCAGGTGCGTCGTTCCCTCGGGGAACGAGCTGTCCAGCGTCGCCGAGAAGTGGAGGATCTTCGTCCCGCCGTTGGCTGCCAGGTCGAAGGCCGGCCAGGTGATGACGCTGCCGTTCAGCGTCCCGCCGTTGTCGGCCGAGTTGAAGGTCGCGTGGGCGAGGATGGCGCTGATGTCGTCGCTGACCTCGACACCGAGGGCAGCGGCGTCGCCGTCGTTGACGACCGTGATCGTCCACGTGACGACGTCACCCGGGTTGGCCGTCGACTTGTCGACGGACTTCACCGCATGGATGTGCGGCTGGGTGACCGTCAGCACCTCGTCGGCGCAGGCGCTCGTCGCCGGCGCGTTGTTCAGGTCACCGCTGTAGTGCGCCTGCCAATAGAAGACGCCCGTGGCGGTGAACGTGATCGGGTCGGAATCCGGGACGTTCCCGTTGACGACGGTCTTCGTGCCGGCATCCGCGAAGGAGCTCTGGCACGCGTCGTCGGTGAAGACGGTGTAGGTGACCGTGCCACCGGCATCCGCGGACGCGCCGCTCAGGGCGGCCGAGTCGTGGACCGTGACACTGCCGTTGACGAGGACGACCGTGATCTTGCCGCCCGAGATGTCGCCCGAATGGAGCGTCGTGCTGATCGACGGCGCGTTCTTCGTGACCGTGGTCTGCTCACCGTCGTCGCCGCACGAGCCGCTGACCGGGTCGTTGTTGCCATCGCCGCTGTACGAAGCGATCCACTGGTAGACGCCCGCGGCCTGGACGGTGAACTCCGCTGACGTGTAGTCACCGTTGCCGTTGACCGCCACCTCGTCGGTGAAGATCGCTGACTTGACGCACAGGTCGTCCCCCGGGCCGTACAGGTTGAACGTGATGGAGCCGGTCGGGTTGAAGCCACCGCTCAGGTGAGCGACGTCCTTGACCTTCCCGCCGATGATCGAGCCCTCGGTCGCCGTCGTGCTGATCGCCGGCTTGGCCGGGCTGACCACGACGGCCTCGTTGGCGTCGTTGCACTTGCCGCTGACCGGGTCGTTGTTCGCGTCGCCGGTGTAGGACGCGATCCAGCGATACGTGCCCGCGGCGAGCGTCGTGAAGTCGCCGGAGTCGTAGTTACCGTTGCCGTCGACCGGCGCGCTGCTCGAGAAGATCGAGTCCGCGCAGGTCGCGTCGTCGGGGCCGAACAGGTGGAACGTGATGGTGCCGGTGCCGTTGAACGTCCCGCCCAGGTGCGCGACGTCGCTGATCGTCCCGCCCACGGTCACCG